>JAMOUF010000189.1 GCA_027068245.1 Campylobacterales bacterium
GAGTCGAGATTTACGAGATTCAAAAGGGCGACTCTTTATGGAAGATAGCCCAGAAGTTCTATGGTGACGGCAACAAGTGGAAAAAGATATACGAGGACAACAAAGAGGTTATAAAAGACCCGGACCTTATCTATCCGGGACAGAAAATCCGGATAGTGTTAGAAGATTGACAGACCGGTTTTTGTGGTAAACAGCTCCAACGCGAGCGTCCCCACATATGAGTTTCCATACTCGTTTAGGGGCGGGGAGTAGACACAGATACCCATTTTTCCGGGAACGATGGCTATAATGCCACCTCCCACGCCGCTTTTGCCAGGCAGCCCCACATGGAAGGCAAATTCGCCGCTGGCGTCGTAATGTCCGCAGGTCAGCATCACGGCGTTTATCCTTTTTGCCTGGGTGGGGGTTATATAGGCTTTTTGGCTTATCGGGTCGACGCCTCTGTTTGCCAAAAAGAGCGTGGAAGTGGCCAGCTCATCCGTATTCATCTCCACCGCGCACTGCTTTGAGTAGGTCTCGACTACCGTCAGCGGGTCGTTGTCGAGGTTTTTAAAATCCTTTATAAGATTCGCCAAAGCCCTGTTCCTGTATCCATGTTCCATCTCACTCTTTGCCACATAGGGGTTTATGTTGATATCGGGAGTATGGCTGGTGGAGCGCAGGAAACTCAAAATGTTTTCCAGCGTGATGAACTCATCTTTGTAGTGCGTTATCAACGAGTCCGTCACCACCAGCGCGCCAGCGTTGATAAACGGGTTTCTGGGCTTGCCTTTCTCATATTCGAGCTGGACTAAAGAGTTAAAAGGCGTTCCACTGGGTTCTACGCCCACACGCTGGTAAAGTTTTTTGGAATACATCTTCAAAGCCATCGTGAAGGTATAGACCTTGGAGATACTCTGTATGGAAAATCTTTTTTTATGCTCCCCTATATGGTAAGACTTTCCATCCAGAGTAACTACGCTCATGGCAAAATCTTTCGGGTTCGCTTTGGCAAGTTCGGGGATATAGTCTGCGACCCTGCCTTTTCCCAGATGGGGCTTTATCTCTTTGTAAATTTCGTTCAGTATCTTTTGTATATCCATAGTGTGTGCCAAAAGGCGAAAAGCCCTTTGGTCCCCTTAGCAGCTGTAGTATAGTTTGAATTCATACGGATGGGGTCTTCCCTCTACCGGGTTAACCTCTATCTCATATTTCCAATCGATATACTCTTTTATGAAGTCCTCGCTCATAACGCCGCCTGCTGTAAGGAAGTCGTGGTCTTTTTTAAGAGACTCAAGCGCTTCTCTCAAAGTTGCCGGCATGGTTTTGATGCCTCTGTCTCTCAGCTCTTCGAGGGTGTATTCAAAAAGGTCCTCATCCCTTGGTTCGCCCGGGTCGATTTTATTCAAGATGCCGTCGATTCCGGCCATCAAAATAGCGGTGAAGGCAAGATATGGGCAGCTGGCGCTGTCGGGACTTCTAAACTCAACTCTTACGCTCTTTTCTCCTGAGCCAAAAGGTATCCTGAAGCATGCACTTCTGTTTCTGGCGCTGTATGCCAAAACCGAAGGGGCTTCAAATCCCGGCATAAGTCTTTTATATGAGTTGGTCGCAGGGTTCGTAAAGGCCGCAACCGCACCGGCGTGCTCGATAATTCCACCTATGAACCATTTTGCTATTTCGCTCAGGTTTCCATACTCTCCCGCTTTGTAGAAGAGGTTTTTTCCATCTTTCCAGATAGAGCAGTGAACGTGCATACCGTTTCCATTGTCCCCATAAAGAGGTTTTGGCATGAAAGTGGCGGTTTTGCCGTTGATATGGGCTACGTTTTTAACCACATATTTATACTTTTGAACGTTGTCCGCGGCTGTGATGATATCGCCAAATTTCACGCCTATCTCAGCCTGTCCGGCGGTTCCAACCTCATGGTGGACCACAAATGTCTCGATACCCACCTCTTCAAGCACGTTTACCATCTCGGCTCTTATATCCATCTGGCTGTCAACCGGTGGCACGGGAAAGTATCCCTCTTTGTAAGCGGGTCTGTGGCCGATGTTGTATCCG
>JAMOUF010000190.1 GCA_027068245.1 Campylobacterales bacterium
TTTCGGCCTCATATACGGTATGGGAAGCAAGAAACTGGGCCAGACGCTGGGGATTTCTGCGAAAGAGGCCAAAGAGATTATAGAGAACTACTTCAAAAACTTTCCTACGGTAAAGGAGTATCTGCAGCATATCCAGGATATGGCGAGAAAGAACGGATATGTGGAGACGCTGCTTGGAAGGAGGCGATATTTCGATTTCGCATCGGCCAGCGGGGCCAGGCTGGCGGCCTTTTTAAGAGAGGCGACAAATACCGTGTTTCAGGGCAGTGCGGCAGATTTGATAAAGATGTCCATGAATGCGATTGACAAAAATCTGGACTATGAGGATGAGAGGATGCTGCTGCAGATACACGATGAGCTGATATTCGAGGTAAAGGAGCAGAAGGCCAGCTTGAGGGGCGAGGAGTATAAAAGGACAATGGAAAATATCTATACTCTCAAAGTGCCTCTTAAATGTTCTATGAGCGTTGGAAGAAGCTGGGGAGACTTAAAATAATTTAAGTTTTTGGGTTTAAGTCTATTATAATTGAGTTTTAGGGGTTTTCTAAGATACAATAGCAAATTAAAATCAAAGGTCTGCTGATGATAAACAGGGTGGTTAAAGCATTTTTCTCTATGAAAAGCGCACTTATACTGATGGGTATTTTTGCCGCCAGTATAGGTGTTGCAACGTTTATAGAAAACGATTATGGAAGTGCCACGGCCAGGGCATTGATATACAACTCCAGATGGTTTGAGGTGTTGCTGGTACTTCTGTGTCTGAATCTGGCATACAATATCTACAAGTTCAGGCTTTTTAGAAAAGAAAAAATTTTTACGGGCATTTTCCACCTTGCCTTTATCATCATAGCCATTGGCGCCGCCGTCACCCGGTATGTTGGTTATGAGGGGATTATGCATATAAGAGAGGGGGAGGTTAGCAATAAGATAGTCTCAGACAAGACGTTTTTTAGCCTTGAGGCCAAAAAGGGTGGAAAATATTTTAGATACGAAGAGCCTATCTACCTTTCGAAAATTGGCAGCAACAGTTTTGAAAGAAAGATAGATGTGGATGGCAAAACGCTGGAGATAAAGCTCAAAAAGTACCTTCCAAACGCCAAGACGCAGATAGTCCCCGCAAAAGATGGAGCCTCATATGTGGAGCTGGTTCTTTCCCAGGAGGGTATGAAGGTGGAAAAAGTATTGAAAGAGGGTGAGAGCATAGATCTTGGCGATGCGGTTATAAGTTTCAACAAGGAGATAAACGGCTCCAAACCAGTTATAGAGATTGTGAAAAGGGGCGATAAACTCTATCTGAAATCTCCCTATGTGGTGGAGCGCCTCTCTATGGGCGATTTTAAAAAAGAGAGCTTTGAAGCCAACAAAGAGATACCTTTTCAAAAGCGGCACCTTCACTCTATCGCAGGGCTCAATATCGTGCTGAAAAACTACCATGAAAAGGCCAAAAAAGAGCTTATATCCAAAAACCCCCTTGCAAAGAGCAGTCCCAACCCCGACGCTCTGGTTTTCGAGATAAGTGATGGAAAAGAGAAGAAAGAGGTTACGGTATTTGGAAAGAGCTCCCAAAGAGGGGAGCCAATCCATACCAGGCTTGGCGATATGGATATAACCCTCACTTACGGCTCGAAAGAGATAACGCTGCCTTTTGCCATAAGGCTTAAAGATTTTCAGTTGGAAAGGTATCCGGGTTCTATGAGCCCAAGCTCATATGCAAGCGAGGTTGAGGTGATAGACAGGGAGAAAAACAGAACCTTCGATTACAGGATTTTTATGAATCATGTGTTGGATTACAGAGGATACAGGTTTTTCCAAAGCTCATACGATCCGGATGAAAAAGGGACGGTTCTTTCTGTAAACCACGACCCGGGCACTTTGATAACATATATAGGATACTTAATGCTCGCTTTTGGAATGATACTGCACTTTTTTATGCCCCAAAGCAGATTTCAAAAACTGCTGCGTCTTACAAAGAAGGTTCAAGAGCAAAGAAAGTCTCTGTTGGCCTCGCTGGCACTCTTTTTTATGGCTTTTTCCACCACCTCA
>JAMOUF010000191.1 GCA_027068245.1 Campylobacterales bacterium
AGCTCCGGTGGTATCCAACGTTACCGCAAAACCTTACGATAAAAAAGCCCAGGCACTTGAACTGCTTCCGCAACAGCTGGTAAAACCGGTGCTCTATAAGCACTCCATAAAAAACGTTGAAGATGAGACCGATATATTCATAGAGTTTGGCGAAGGGTGCGTGCTAAAGGGTCTAAACAGAAGGCTTACCAAAGTCCCCACACTCTGTATTCACGATATGAAAAGCCTTGAGACGGCTTTGGAAGAGGTGGAGAGATGATTGCGTTGATGGGGGCTATGCCAGAGGAGATTGAGCCGATTTTGGGCTATATAAAAGATTACAGCTCCAGCGAGATAGCCGGCAACATCTACTATACAGGAAAATACAAAGGCGTGGAAGTGGTTGTGGCATACAGCAAGATAGGCAAGGTCTACTCGGCCCTTACCGCATCTGTTATGGTTCAGCACTTCAAAGCCAAAAAACTGCTTTTTAGCGGTGTGGCCGGGGCTTTGAGCGATGATTTGAAGATAGGTGATCTGATTGCCGCAAGAAAACTTTGTCAGCACGACCTGGATATCACCGCTTTTGGGCATCCTTACGGGTATGTTCCGGAAGGAAAGATATATGTGGATGCGGACGAGGAGCTTTTGATAATAGCCAGGGAGGTGGCAAAAGAGAAAAACATCCCTTTAAAAGAGGGGATAATCGCCACAGGAGACCAGTTTATCGCCGACCCTGCAAAAAAAGAGTGGATTAGAAAGACCTTCAACGCAGACGCCATCGAGATGGAGGGGGCTGCCGTGGCGGTGGTATGCGACGCTTTTGGCGTCCCTTTTTTCATATTACGCTCCATAAGCGACGCGGCCGATATGGATGCGGGATTTGATTTTGAGAAATTTTTGAAAAGTTCATCAAAAATCAGCGCCGATTTTATTATGAGTATGGTTGATAAGATCATAAGATGAAAACGGCTCAAATCAGCAAAAAAATTTTAAAACAGCTTGGAAGAACCAATGTGAATTTCGAGCTGATAAAAGAGGGTGACAAGGTTTTGGTGGGTCTAAGCGGGGGCAAGGACTCACTGACGCTGATACACGCTTTGAAACATATCCAAAGAGTGGCTCCCTATGACTTTACCTTCAAGGCTGTAACGATCAGTTACGGTATGGGGGAAAGCTACCGCCATTTGGAGGAGCACTGCAAAGAGTATGGAATAGAGTATGAGGTCTATGAGACGAACATATTTGAGATTGCAAAAGAGAAAATCAGGAAAAACTCCTCATACTGCAGTTTCTTTTCCAGGATGAGGCGGGGTGCTTTATATACTTACGCCCTCGAAAATGGATATAACAAGCTTGCTTTGGGGCACCACTTCGACGACGCTTTGGAGAGCTTTTTTATGAATATGTTCTATAATGGCACCATGAGAAGCATGCCTCCAATTTACAAGACCCAAAAGGGACTTTATGTAATAAGACCGCTTATAGAGATAAGAGAGCGGCAGCTGGAGAGCTTTGTGAAGAAGAACGGTTTTTTTGCCATAGGCGATGAGATGTGTCCGGCTATGCGCTTCGATATCAAGGAGCCTTATGCCAGGGAGGATATGAAAACATTCGTAAAAGAGCTTGAGAGCAGGTTCGAGGATGTGGCCAAATATATAAGAGCCTCCTTTTACCATATACACGATGATACCTTTTTTGATAAAGAGAGATTTTCGTTGTGAATCTCTACCATATCCGGCCCGTTTTGGATGAGATCACCCTTCCTTTGCTTAACCGTTTCAAATACCTCTCTTTGTCGCTGCGTCCAAATGATCCCATCAGCGCGGAAGTTGTGGATGTGATGCCAAGTGGCAGGGCGATCTTGCGGATAAAGGGGAGTGATGTTGAGGTTAGGACTCAGATCCCTTTAAAAAAAGATATGCAGCTAAAGATTCAGGTCCTGCCACCAAAAGGTGGTGAAAAAGATATAAGGGTCCAGATCTTGTCGGCGGTCAAAGCCGATAAAAAAGAGAAGATCACTTTAAATAAACAGAGTGCTCTATCAGATCTGCTGATTATGGCTTTGCAGAATAAAAATAGGACGAAGAGTTTTGTTATAAAAAATTTTAAGACAGTGCAAAACATAGTGTTTGAAGATATTGAAAACCTGTTTTCGCAGCTAAAAGCCCAAAATGATCCGGCTGAAAAAGAGGCTGTTTTAAGCCGCATAAAAGAGCTTACAAAGCCCTTTTTTTTGGAACCTTCAAAAGAGGATTTCTCTATCCGGATAAAAGATCTTTTTGAAAATGGTGGGTTCGCTCTTTCTTCCAAGATGAAAAAGATCAGCAAAAGAAGCGAGGAGCTGGCACTGGAGCTTCATCCGGATAAAAGGAGAGGATTGAAACTGCTAAAGGAACTCCTGCAAGATAGCTCAAAGGCGGAAGGTGGGATAAAACAGAGTTTGGAGCAGCTAAAACTTGAGATAGATGAGGTTAAAAAAGATCACGGGTTCTTGCAAAGATTTGAAAATATCATCGATTACTCCAAACTGTTGAGTTATCTCTCAAACGGCCTTTTTGTTCCGTTTTTTTGGGAATTTGGCGAGGCGAATATGGTTATAAAGCCTTTGAAAAGAGGATTTTTGTGCAAGATCCATCTGGGTTTTGAGGATATTGGCGATGTGGAGGTTGACGCTTTTGCGGTTGATGAGGATCTTTTGGTGGATTTTTACGCATCCCCGATCTTTTTGGAAGCTTTAAAAGAGGGAATGGATGAGATAAGAGAGGAAATACCTTTTAAAAACATCTTTTTCAGATTTTACGAGGGAAAAAAGGAGCCTCTCGATTTTGTCAAAGAGATGTTTCAAGAGTCGCTCGTGGATGTTAAGATATGAAAAAAGCTGTTGCGTTAAAATATGACAAAACCAAAGACAAGGCTCCCAGGATTGTGGCAAAGGGAAAAGGTGAAATCGCCAAAAAGATCATAGAAAGAGCAAGAGAGCTTGGGATAGAGATAAAAAGGGATAGGGATCTGGTTATGGTTCTTGAAAAGCTCGAGCTTTATGAGGAGATCCCTCCAAATCTTTTCGAGGCTATTGCTAAAATTTTGATAGTTATATATCAAAAGAAAAAGGGGCTTTGTGATATAATCGGGCCAAAAAAGGAGAGATAATGGAAAATCAAAACCCTATTACCATTAAAGGCGATGCAAAGGTGGTGAAGTTTTATAATCTTACCCGTTTGGAGATGGAGGGGGTGGATTTTGAAGATTACGATCTTGAGTCAAGAGAGGATGTAAGAGAGCTTTTTGAGATTGTAAACGAGTTCGTGGAAACCGGAGAGGCCGATGCGATAGAGCCCCCTTTGGAGATAGAATCCGCCGATCCGGAGGACTGCTGTATAGTTATAGACAATAAAACATACTATCCGGATGAGGTGACACTGAAAAATGTAGACCTCATCGACCTTTTAGAGCCTATTCAGGATGCCGAGGTAGGTGATGTCTACTATGTCCGAACCATGGAGGGCGACGGCACCTGGGAGATAGATCACGATATCGAAGGCGAGATAGACGTATCCAAACTCGCCATCGACTATATCGACTGCTCCGTGCTTTTTGATCAGTATGACGTGCTTAGAGAGGGGTATCTCGATGCCCTTTGCGACACTTTGATCCCCACCAGGCTAAGTTATGATGACGCCACATTTGAACTGCTGGCTTTCTATTTCGATCCGGTTCAGATATTTGGACAGCTGTATGAGGTTGTGGAAGAGGATGGGGTAAAGATACTTCAGAAAGTGGATTTTGGCGGCAGGGTGCTGGCTGGCACGGATTTTATCGTAGACGATTTTGAAGAAAACTAAACTCCTTCCAGCAAGATAGAGTAAAGATACTCTATCTCCGCCTCGTTTAGAAACTGCGAGTCATAATATCTATATAGACTGCCTAACGCCTCTTTTCTTATGGCAAAGCCATCTATACATCTTTGGCACGCAGGCAGGAAGGCTCTTACCAATACCGGATTTTCGTCGATTTTTTCCTCGCAGATGAAACATCGGTTTCGTGTCTGCAGCCTCCCCTCATGGTCGAGGAGTTTTACATAACCCTCTATAAGCGCCCTTTTGGGGTTCTGTTTTGTAAATCGTCTGTTTAGATCCTCCAATAGCTGGAAGTAAAATCCCTCAATCTCTTCGGCTTCTTTTAAATGGGCGTAAAGAATCTTTATAAAACTCTGCCAAGCCTGCATCTTTCCAAGATCTTTAAGCCAGGGTGAACCAAGATGGAGAATATTTCTAAGTTTAGGCAGGTATTGGAGTTGATACTCCACTTCAAAATCTATCTTGTAACCTATATTTATCTGCGAATGCCTGGCTCCGTAAAATCTGTAAAGGGTATGGAGCGTGTTTTGTGAGAGGACGCTCACTATCAGATCCTCATCCCTTACCCGCGTTACGTTTAGTATATATCCTTGCAATGGGTTCCTTAATTAAAGTAAAAATTAATCAATATTTTGTTAAAATAATTCACTTTATATACTACAAAGTAGATTAAACTTTGTTTAAACAGCATCGAAGTAAGGGGTCTAAATATGGATATATTAAACAGTTATAGGGACAATTGCGGTTTTGGACTGCTTGCAAGCATTGACAACACACCCTCCCATAAAAATGTGGACGACGCCATTAAGGCGCTGGAGAGGATGATGCACAGGGGTGCCATTGCCGCTGATGGCAAAAGCGGCGACGGCAGCGGGCTGCTCTTTTCGATGCCTCACAGGTTTTTTGAAAAGATCTCCAAAAAAGAGGGTTTTACCCTTCCCAAACACTACGCGGTGGCGATGGTGTTTTATAAAAATGATTCCAATCTCTCGGTTTTTAAAGAGTATTGTGCCAAAAACGATCTTAAAGTGCTCCATATAAGAGAGGTTCCTGTTGATACGGAGGCCCTTGGGGAGCAGGCTAAACAGACCCTTCCAAAAATAGTCCAGATTTTTGTGGCACCAAACTCTTTGATAGCGAAAAAGAGGTTCGACGCCCTTTTGTATCTGACAAGAAGAGAGGTTGAAAAGGAGCTGGAGGGGGATGAGGATTTTTACATCCCCACGTTCTCATCCAAAACCATCGCCTACAAAGGGCTGGTTATGCCTACATATATAAAAAAGTTCTATCCGGATCTGCAGGACAGGGATTTTGAGGCAAGCTACGCCCTCTTTCACCAAAGATTTTCCACCAATACCCTTCCAAAATGGAAACTGGCCCAGCCTTTTAGGATGATAGCCCACAACGGCGAGATAAACTCCATTTTAGCCAACAGATTCAACGTATTGGCGAAGTGCGAGTCATTAAAGAGCGAGGTTTTCAGCGACGAGGAGCTAAAAAGGATCATTCCGCCGCTGGAAAAAGAGGCCAGTGACTCCAAAAGCCTGGATAACTTCTTCGAGTTTTTGGTTGTAAACGGAATGGAGTTTTTCAAAGCGGCCAGAGCCCTGATACCCGCCCCTTGGCAAAACGCCCCACATATGGATGCCAAGCTTCGGGCCTTTTACGAATATACCTCCACCTGCTTTGAGGCCTGGGACGGCCCAGCTGCGGTGAGCCTTACCGATGGGAGGTATATAGGCTGCGTGCTGGATAGAAACGGATTAAGACCCGCAAAATATATCATCACAAAGGACAACAGGCTCATAATCGCCAGCGAATACGGTATATTGCAGGTGCCAGAAGATGAGATAGTCGAAAGAGGAAGGCTTCAAAGCGGCGAGATGATAGCGCTGGATTTGAAGTATGGCGTGGTTTTGAAAAACGAGGATATCAACGACTACCTGAAAAACTCCAACCCATACGACAAATGGCTCAACGAGCATATGGTTTATCTGCAGGAGCATATCGAGTCGCCCTTTAGCGATTTCAAAGATTTCGAGCTTGAGGATGTGGTGCATAAACAGAGATATTTCAATATCACCCACGAGCACGTGGAGCAGGTGATAGAGCCTATGATAAAAGATGGCAAGGAGGCTGTGGGCTCTATGGGTGACGATACTCCCATGGCGGCTTTCAGCGGCGTTCAAAGAAGTTTCGCGGACTTTTTCAAGCAGAAGTTCGCCCAGGTGACCAACCCGCCAATAGACCCTATCAGAGAGAAGATCGTTATGAGCCTTAACACCGGTTTTGGCGAGATCCACAATATTTTGGACGAAGACCCAAGTCACGCCATCAGACTAAAAGCTGTCTCTCCGATTTTGATAAAGGAGAAACTCGACATACTGCGTTCATACGGGGATGAGAGGCATCCAAGATACAGAAAAGAGTTCAAGAACAGAACATTCTCCACGGTATTTGAAAAAGAGCTGAAGGGCTCTTTGGAAAGCCTTGTGGATGAGATTATAAAAAGCGTAAAAGAGGATGGTATCCGGATAGTATTTTTGGATGACAGGGAGCTTAGCGCACATAAAAAGGCCATGCCTATGGCTATGGTTGTTGGAAGGCTCAACAGACGGCTTTTGGAGGAGAAGGTAAGGCACCTTGTATCTATCGTGCCTATAACGGGCGAGGTGGTGGACTCCCACTCCGCTGCGGTGCTTGTTGGATACGGCGCCAGCGCGGTATATCCATATCTGCTTTATGCCACCGTTTATGAAAACCTGAAAAAGAAAAAACTGAGCCCTTTCGAGTTGAAAAACCAGTTTAAAAATGTCGTAAACGCCCTTAACGCCGGGTTTTTAAAGATAATGTCAAAGATGGGTATTTCCACCATCGCATCATACAGAAACGCCTCTTTGTTCGACGCACTGGGCCTAAGCCGGGAGATTGTCAGCGACTGTTTTACCGACAGCGCCGCCTTGATACCGGGGCTTGGATACGAGGATATCGAAAAGAGACTGGACGAATACCATAAAAACGCCTATGAGATAGATATGGAAAAGAGGATATTTCCCCTTGAGATGGGCGGATACTACAAATATATAGACGGCAAAGAGTATCACGACTTCTCTCCAAACACGGTAAACCAGATACATAAGGTCTCAGTTACCGGTGATAAAAAGGATTATAAAGAGCTAAAAGGTATGATAGAGGGCAGGGGACTTAGGTTTATAAGGGACTTTTTGGAGATCAACAGCGATCAAAAGCCTATCAGCGTAGATGAGGTTGAACCGATAGAGGAGATTTTCAAAAGATTCGACAGTGCGGCAATGAGCCTTGGTTCCATATCACCGGAGGCACATGAGTGTATAGCCGAGGCTATGAATACGATAGGGGCCAAAAGCAACTCTGGTGAGGGTGGCGAGGATGAGAGCCGTTTTGGGACGATTAAAAACTCCAAAATCAAGCAGGTTGCATCCGGAAGATTTGGCGTAACGCCCGCATATCTAAGAAGCGCGGAAGAGATTCAGATAAAGATAGCCCAGGGCGCAAAACCCGGTGAGGGCGGACAGCTTCCAGGCCATAAGGTAACCGAGCTTATAGCCAAGCTAAGGCATACGATGCCAGGAGTGACGCTCATATCACCCCCGCCTCATCACGATATATACTCTATTGAGGATCTGGCACAGCTGATTTTCGATCTAAAACAGGTAAACCCTGAGGCGAAAATAGCCGTAAAACTGGTATCCACAGCAGGTGTGGGAACTATCGCCACCGGCGTTGCCAAAGCCTATGCCGACAAAATTATCATATCCGGAGGCGAAGGCGGAACGGGCGCGGCTCCACTGGCTTCGATAAAATTTGCGGGAAATCCCTGGGAACCGGGACTTGTGGAGGCCCATAACTCATTGAAGGCCAATCATCTAAGGGAGCTTGTTGAGCTGCAAACAGACGGCGGGCTGAAAACCGGGCTTGATATCATAAAAGCCGCTTTGCTGGGTGCCGAGAGTTACGCCTTTGGAACGGGCGTATTGACGATAATCGGATGTAAGATTTTGCGTATATGCCATCTAAACAGATGCACCGTGGGTATTGCCACGCAAAACGAGTTT
>JAMOUF010000192.1 GCA_027068245.1 Campylobacterales bacterium
CTTGCCTCTCAGATTTGGAAGAGGCTGCCAACATGGCTCACCTCTTTGCTGGGGCCTCCGCTGACAAAGTATCTGGTGGACTTATGAAAAAATTATACAGATGGCTGCTTATTGCAGCGCTTTTTGGCTGGCTCTTTTACGGCATAGATGCCTCGCAGCTTTGGCGAAGCTTTGAGAAGTTCAATCCCTTCGGGCTCTTTATCACCTTTTTGGCGGTTTTGCTAAGCGATTTGCTGGTGGCTTTGAGATGGTATTTTTTAAGCGGTTACAAACACTCTTTTATCTCAAGTTTCGAAGCTGCGATGCTGGCTTTTTTCCTAAACATATTCGCTCCGGCAAAACTTGGTGATATTTCAAAAATCTACTATATGCACAAAAAGGAGAACCACAGCCTGAAAGAGTCCGCGTCGATTTTTCTAATCGAGAGGCTTTTCGACGTGGCGCTGCTTGGGTTTATAATCCTCTTTAGCGCCATTTTTATCTATCCAAACTCCGCCTTCGTGGTTTTGGCCCTCTCTTTGCTGCTTATATCCGTTTTTCTCTTTTATCTGCTCTTTGACAGGCCCCTTTTGATAAAGATGGTACGATATCTGCCAACAAAGCGTATCCGGGTTCTGGCCCTGAAAATCTCCAAACTCATCCAAAAAAGCCTTACCTGGCAAAAGGCGGTGGGAGCGGCCCTGCTGACGCTGCTGGTCTGGGGCGGATACTACTTCAACAACTTCGTCTTCTTTCTTACCGCCACCGATTTTGGTTTGACTCTTTTTCAAATCTTTACCGCCTCGACCCTGGCCTTTGCGGTATCCGCCATTCCCATAACCCCAGGTGGCATAGGGACGTTTCAGGCCGCTTTCGTACTAAGTCTTGGCTGGTATGGTGTGCCAAAAGAGGATGCTCTGGCCGCATCCATAACGCTGCAGATTCTATATATCCTGCCCGCGGCACTGGTAAGTCTCTATCTGTTGCTGACAAAAGAGTTTCTATGGAGCAAAGATGTATCTGCCAAAAAGTTATAAAGAGGCCAAAATATGGCCCACAATCGACGTGGAGGAGCTTGAGGACGCCAATTTTGGCATAAGAAAAAAAGAGGCTCTGGATATAGACTATGAAAAAATCATTATGGAGTGGATAGAGCTTTGCCGCCGGCACCACACCTCCTCCTGCGCCTTCGTGCTTGGAAATTTCGCCAAAAAATATCCAAAAGCCGTAAAGAGGCTGGCGCAAAACGGACACGAGATAGCCTGTCACGGCCTGAACCACGAACTTGTATATAACATCCCTTTCAAAAGGTGGGTAGAGGAGACGAAAGAGGCCAAAAAGATTTTGGAAGATGTTACCGGCCAAAAGGTGAAGGGATACAGAAGCCCAAGCTGGAGCATGCCCTTTGAGAAGAGGTATTACGAGGCTCTGGCTTATATGGGGTTCAAGTTCTCCTCCTCCTACTTCCCTTTTAAAACCTATATGTATGGCAACGAGATAGACAAAAAACGCCCTTTTAAAATCTTTACACAAAAAGGGGTCATAACCGAAATCCCGGTTCCCAAAAACGTCATCCCTTTTAGCGGAGGGTTCTATTTCAGGATACTCCCCTACGCAGTTACCAGATACCTCTTCGCGGATTTAATGAAAAAGGGGATAAAACCGATAATCTATACCCACCCATACGAGCTGATGGACCATCTTTTTACAAGGTTTGCAAATAAGATCAAGATGGATACGGCATTCTTGCTGACATTTGCCGGTATTGGTGATACTAAGAAAAAATTTGATAAACTAATGGATGAATTTTTAAAGGAAAAGTCATGAGATATGTAACGCTCTTAAGTATACTTTTTATTGCCCTCTTTCTGTCCGGATGTGCCAAAACCGCTGAGGAAAAAGAGATAAAAAAGGGTAAAGATGGCATCACGATACGCCTTGAGGGCGAGGTTTTCCCATCTAAAAAAGAGGATATCATAGCCCCACTCGATGGCCGGATAAACGAGGTTTTCGTTGATGTGGGCGACAAGGTTAAA
>JAMOUF010000193.1 GCA_027068245.1 Campylobacterales bacterium
CGGCAAAAAACACAAGATAAAGATATTTAACTCCCTAAACCAGTCCATCGCCTCGTATATGCTAAACCTAAACAGGCATCCGGCTTACAGGGAGTTTAGGATAGCCAGGGCCATGGCGAAAAAGGCCCAACGAAAATTTGGCGGAATAGAGGCCGCCATGACGATGAAACGATACTCGCAAATAGGCAACAGATACACGAAACTGGTAGCTTCCATCATAAAGAAAAACAGACTCCATCTAAACTGATGCAAAAGGTCGTGGTCGTTGGAGGAGGTTATGGGGGGCTTAGGTTCATAGAGAGCCTGGCCCCTTCCAAAACGGCCCAACTCACCCTTTTGGACAAAAACCCTTACCACTATCTTCAGACCGAGGCCTACGAGTTTCTATCCGGACGGAAAAATGTATGTGACATCACCTTCAATCTTCGCAGTTTTTGCAGCTATTTCGACAATGTAGACTTTATAAAAGATGAGGCCGTAGCCCTTAAAGATGGTATGGTAGTTGGCAAAAAGGGCTCATACCCTTTTGATACGCTTATAATCGCCGCCGGGGCCGTGGACTTTTTCCCCACCCCGCAAATAGCCAGGTTCAGTCCCAGATTAAAAGAGCTGGCCGGGGCCTTTGGGTTTAAACAAAATTTTTTAAAGGCCCTTTTTAAGGAGGTGGCTTTTGAAAAAGGAGCCCGCATCGTGGTGGCGGGTGCGGGGCTGAGCGGAGTGGAGCTTGCGGCCGATTTTGCCAGCGTGGTAAAGGAGTGTGGCACGGAGGTGGGGCAAAAGAGCCTTATAGAGGTATGCCTGGTGGAGGCAAAAGATAAACTCCTTCCACAAAGCAGCCCCTTTTTACAAATGGCCACCAGGCAAAGGCTGGAGGAGCTTGGGGTCAAAATATATCTAAACTCTCCTATAGAGCGCATAGAGGAGGGTAGGGTCTATATAAAAGGCTTTGCGTTGGAGTATGACCTGTTTATATTCGCAGGAGGTATCCTGGCCGCCGATTTTGTAAGAAATCTCCCTTTTGAGAAAAACAGCCTGGGACAGCTTGAGGTGGACGGGCATCTCAGGGTCAAAGAGAATATCTTCGCCATAGGGGACTGCGCGGCCATAAAAGACGACAGAGGCCGCCTGCTGCCACCTACCGCCCAGATAGCGGAACAGAGCGCCGAGTATGTGGCAAAGTTTATATCCAAAGGCATAAAATCCCCTTTTAGAGGGAAGATTTACGGCACGTTCATAGCTCTTGGAGACAACTACGCGGTGGGAGAGCTGTTCGGGTTTATCCGGATAAAGGGTCTGGCGGCGGCGCTGATAAAAAAACTTATAGAAAAAATCTACGCCTTCGGTATCCGCCTCAAGGTAAACAGCGGCTACAAAAAGCGGCTATAGTCCGGCTTCCTGAATCTTTTGGGCCTGATAGTGGGCTATAAGGGGCTCGATAATCTGGTCGAAATCGCCGTTTAGCATTATCTCTTCGAGTTTGTAAAGAGTCAGGCCGATTCTGTGGTCGGTGATTCTGTTTTGGGGGTAGTTGTAGGTTCTGATTCGCTCGCTTCTGTCCCCGCTTCCAACCTGCTCTTTTCTATCCTTCGCCAGGGCTTCTTGCTGCTCTCTCATCATCTTCTCATAGACTCTGGCCTTTAGCACTTTGAGCGCCTTGTCCTTGTTCTTGTGCTGGCTCTTCTCATCTTGCATCGCAACCACGATACCCGTGGGAATGTGCGTTATTCTAACCGCACTGTCGGTGGTGTTGACGGACTGCCCTCCGCATCCACTGGAGCGGTATACGTCGATTTTCAAATCGTTGGGGTTTATCTCTATATCCACATCATCCACCTCGGGCATGACCGCTACGGTGACGGCTGAGGTGTGGATTCTGCCTTGGGATTCGGTCTGGGGGACTCTTTGGACCCGGTGGGTTCCAGCCTCGTATTTTAGTCGGCTGAAAACTCCATCGCCCTTGATTTTCGCTATAAGCTCCTTGTATCCGCCACTGTCGCTCTCGCTGGAGCTC
>JAMOUF010000194.1 GCA_027068245.1 Campylobacterales bacterium
CTCTTTTTCTTTTAGCTGAGACAGATATGAGGAAAAAAGAACCATTGGAAGAAAGAGAAGTAAATACCTCATATCTCTTTTAACGCCTCCTTGAATCTATCGAACCCCTCGTCTATCTCCTCTTTGGTTATCGTGATGGGGGGCAAAAACCTGACCGTTCCCCTGCCGGCCTTTAAAACCAGCACTCCCTTTCTCAAAGCGCTCTTGACTATATCACCCACTCTATCGCTCTGGCTTACCCTAAGCCCTCTCATAAACCCAAGCCCCACATCTTTCGTAAAGATATCGAACTCCTGGGCGATTTTCTTCAGCTCCCTTTCAAAATATAGCATCCGCTCATCGAGCTTTCCGCTATCCTTATACTCTTCCAGGATATCCACCACCTCCAAAGCCGCCCTTGTGGAGAGATAGTTGCCTCCAAAGGTGCTTCCGTGGTCTCCTGGTTTGAAGATATCCTTCAGCCCGGTCATTATGGCGCCTATAGGCACTCCGCCACCAAGCCCCTTTGCCAGCGTTATGATATCGGGCTCTATCTCATAGAGGTTGCTGGCCAGCAGCTCGCCCGTTCTGTAGATACCCGTTTGAACCTCGTCCACGATAAGCAGAACATCCCTCTTTTTAAGCTCACGGCTCAATCTTTGCACCGCCTCTTTGTCCTGGGGCTCCACACCCCCTTCCCCCTGTATAAGCTCTATCATCACGGCAACGGTTTTGCCGTCTATAAGCTCTGGTATCTGCTCTATACTCTCCGCATATACGAACCCGTCCGGAAAGGGGCCGAAATATGTATGCATAGCCTCCTGTCCGGTAGCTTTCAAAGCGGTTATCGTCCTGCCGTGGAAGGAGTGTTTCAAGGTTATTATCTTGTATCTTTTCACCTCTCCGTCCACCTCGCCATACTTTCTGGCTATCTTTATGGCTCCCTCATTGGCCTCGGCACCGCTGTTTGCGAAAAAGAGCCTCATATCATATCCGCTAAGCTCCACCAGCCTCTTTGCCAACAGCGCCTGGGGCTCTATCAAAAAGAGATTGGAGATATGGATAATCTTTTTCGCCTGGTCGCATATGGCATCGGCCAGCCTGGGGTTGCCGTGCCCTACGCTTACCACTCCTATGCCGCTTGTAAAGTCGATATACTCCCTGCCATTTTCATCATATAGCCTGGCGCCTTTGCCATATTTGAAGTTGATATACTCCCTGCCGTATGAGTGCAGAACATATTTTAAATCTATCTCTTTTAAATCCATCAAAAGCCCTTTATAACTTTTTTATATCCACCACAACCTCTTGAAAAATGGCGTTATTGCCGTAGTTGTCCGTTTTGGGAGGGGTTACAGCGTTTATCGGGCTGCCGCTGTGGGCCAAAACCGTATTCTCCCTCAAACTCTCGCTGACCCTAACCTCCATTACAACGCTTCCGTATTGGCTGGAAATCTCCACCCTATCCCCATCAGCCAGGCCGCAAAGAGGAGGCACATATAGATATTCGTCCCTTTTGAACTGGGAGTTTATCGATTTTTGCGCTTTGGGGGTTATAAGACGGTATCCCTCTTCCTCCAATAGATCCTCCTCAACCTCGTCTATAAAACAGAATTTTTCCTCAAAGCCATTTTTATAGGGAACCTCTTCAAAACTTGGGATCTTATAGTATTTGCCATCAAATATCAGCTGGCTTTTAAACTCCTCTATATACTCCTTCTCATCTTTTAGCCCATCAAAACCGAACCTTTCAAACATCTCTTTCGTAAACTCGTACTCACTAATGTTACACCCCTCTTCAAGTTTTGGCATAAGCTCCACATACTCGTGGCCGTAACTGAAACGGATATCGTTTTTTTGCAAAAAGTTTTTTGCCGGGATAACCAGGTCGGCCTCCTTGGCCGTCTCATCCATATAGAGTCCAAAAACCACGCTGAAAGTCTTTTTAAGCCCCTCTTTTACTCTGTTAGTACCAGGCATCGTAACCACTGGATTGGCGCCTTGTATAAATACCAGG
>JAMOUF010000195.1 GCA_027068245.1 Campylobacterales bacterium
GCTTGAGGAGCTGAAGGTTGGCGATGAGGCCGAGCTGCAAAGCCTTAGCCGCAGAGTCCGGATAAAGGTAACTGGAACGGATGAGATATAGGCTCTTTGTCTATGGCACCCTGAAAAGTGGTTTTTCCAACCATATATTTTTGAAAGGGGCCAAATTTTTGGGACGGGCCCAAACCAAAAAGAGGTACCCCATGATAGTGGCCAACAGACCATACCCATATCTGATAGACAAAGAGGGCGAGGGTGAGAGGGTTTATGGCGAGCTTTACGAGGTGGACCTGCCGACGCTGAAGCGTATAGACAGGCTGGAGGAGTATCCGCTTTACTATAAACGCAAAGAGATAGAGGTGGAGTGTGAAGGCAGGGGGCAAAAAGCCCTTTGCTACTTTCTAAACCGGCCTGTTCCTTATAGAAAGTTCAAGTTTTTAAAAGAGTTTTAACCCCATCAGCAGTGAGACTATCTGGCTGCTGCTCTTTTGGGAAATCTCCTGGATTATCTCCTCGATTTTAGTCGGTTTTTTCCAGATGGCTTTTTTCACTTTGGCAAGTTTTTTCAGCTCCTCTTTCGCCACGTCTATGGTTGCCACCTCATCCACAAGACCCACATCTTTTGCCTGTCTGGCGGTAAAGATATGCGCTTCCGCGAATTTCTCCTTATCCTCACACTTAAGTCCTCTTGCTTTGCAGACATCTTTTACGAACATATCGTATGTGTCGGATATGACCTTCTTTATCTCCTCCCTCTCATAATCCTTCCAGGGCCTAAAGGGTGTGCCAACCTCTTTGTATTTTCCAGCCTTTACCACCTCCGGCTGGACTCCGATTTTATCCAACAGCCCCTTTATGACGGGCACTTCAAAGATAACGCCGATGGAGCCTACTACGGTGCCGGGGTTCGCTATGATTTTATTTGCCCAGATGGAGGCGTAGTAGCTGCCGCTGGCAAGGGTTCCGGATGCGTATACCACCACAGGTTTTTTCGCCTTTAGCCTCTTTATCGCCCGGCTTATCTCGATGGAGGGCGCCACAGCTCCGCCTGGGGAGTCGACGATAAAAAGCACCCCTTTGATATTTTGTTTTTTTGCCAGCTCAATATCTTTTAGGATTTTGTCGCTATCCAAAATGGCGCCTGTGAGTTTTATCTTCATAAGATTTGGCGGCTCAATCTTTGTGGCCGACATAGCCGATATTATTAAAAGTATTATGATAAAAAGGATGATACCTTTGAAATAGTTTTGCAAAAACTCCAGCGTGGCCGTAACGGGAAAAAAGAGATTTCCCAAAAATCCCTTTACCCCTTCACTTCTTTGCTGGCTGCCGTTCTTCTCCTCACTCATACTTCACTCCTTTTAGATAGACGCTTTTTGGTCTGGTTGTATGAAGGATTATATGCAGATATATCTCCTCTTCTACGCTCAAATCCTGGGGGATTTCCACCACCTGCATATCCGCATCCATCCCCTCTTTCAAAATTCCGCTGTTAAAACCCATATCAGTTGCAAAGGAGGTGCTCTTTACTATAAGCTCTTTGGCAAAGGGGACTATCGGTTTTTGGGGGTGGATGAAAAGGGCCGCTTTGAGCTCTTCGAACATATTTAGCGAGTAGTTCGAGCTAAGCCCGTCGGTAGCCAGGGAGTATGGTATGTCAAACCTCTTCAACCTATCCAAGTCCAGCACACCGTTTCCAAGCAGTCTGTTGGATACGGGACAGTGTATGACAAAGGCTTTTTGACGGCTGATTATCTCAAGCTCTTCCTCATTGGCCCAGACGGCGTGAACGAAAAGCGTCTTTAGCCCCTCGAAAAGCTGTAAAAACTCCATGGGCCTGTTGGCTGGGGCGGACTGGTTCAAAAACTCCTTGAAAAAATCTTTGAAATCCCCCTCGCCCCTATCTAGCCACTCCCTCTCTGCCCGGCTCTCCATAAAGTGCGTCGAGGTCAGGGCATCGTGTTTTTTCGCCACCTCAAGGGCCTTTTTCGCCAAAATGTAGTGGACGGAGTAGGGCGAATGGACGGCGACGCATGATTTGAACCGCTCGCTCTCATACTTCTTTGCCCTGTAAAAACGCTCCAAAAAGTCGCTGTAAAGCACATCCGCAGCAGCCGGGTTCGAGCCTATTATCTCACTAAAATAGGCCACGTTCAAAGGAGCCCTCACCAGGGTTTCCAAATCCTCTCCAAAACTGCTGATGGCGCCAATGGTTGTGGTGCCGGATTTGATTATCTCTTTTACGCTGTTTTGCAGACACTCCCTGTCGCATTTTGGAACGAGGCTCTCCCTGTGGGCTATGACGCTTCTTAGCCATATCAAAAAATCCCCATAGCTTAGCGTAGCCCTGTTGGCGCTAAACTCAAGATGCAGATGGGGGTTGCAAAACCCTGGCATTACCGCGCACTCTTTGTACTCCGTTACAGTGGCTTTTGGGTATTTTTCCTCCAGGTTCTTTCCGATTTCCACCACCCTTTTTTCAAAGGCTATCTGAGAATCTTTTATAATCTTATCCGGTGTCAGGATGTAGGGGGCTTTTATTATCTGCAAAAAAACTCCTTAAGTAAAAAGTTGATATAATCATACACTAAAATTATATACTAAAGGAAGATAGATGAAAGTGATGGTGATACAAGGACCCAACCTCAATATGCTGGGAATCAGGGAGCAGCAGATTTACGGTCCGATGAAACTTGAGGACATACACAGGCAGATGAAGGCCTTTGCTGACGCCAACGGGATGGAGATAGAGTTTTTCCAGTCCAACTACGAGGGCGAGATAATAGACAAAATCCAGGAGTGTCTTGGTGACGCGGATGGCATCATTTTAAACGCCGGAGCCTACACCCACACCTCAATCGCCATAAGAGACGCCATCGCCGCGGTTCAGCTGCCTACTATCGAGGTGCATCTAAGCAACATATACAGAAGAGAGAAATTTCGACAAAAGAGTATGATAGCTCCTGTGTGCGCCGGGGTGATAACCGGTTTTGGACCTTTTAGCTACCATCTGGCACTGGTATCCATGCACCAGATATTCCAGGAGATGCAGGCTATCAAAGCCCAGCAGCAGGCACAAAACCCTCAAAGCTGAAGGCTTTGGGGATGAACTACATCTTAAAAGATGAAAACGCCGTATATTACGAGTGCGGTTTTAGCTGCGACAACGAGCTTCTGGTGGTTTTGGGAAGCGAGAAGTTTTTCATAACCGACGCCAGATACACCACCGAGGCCAAAGAGAGTATAAAAGATGCCCAGGTGATAGAGGCCAGAGATTTGAACAAGGCCGCAAGGGAGCTGCTTAGAAAATCGAAAATATCCACTATCTACTACGACCCAAAAGAGTTTAGCTGTGCCGATTTTGAGTCCCTAAGCCGTGGTTTGAAGATAAACTTCAAAAAGCGGCCCAACCTTTCTTGGAAAAAGAGAGTCATAAAAAGAGATGATGAGATAGAGCTTATAAAAAAGTCGGTAGAGCTAAACAGCCAGGCCTTTGATGAGTTTGGGAGCTATCTGGTAGAGCATAGTGGCATAGCCGAGAAAAAGGCCCAGTTCGAGGCGAAGCGGTTTTTAACGAGAGAGGGAGAGTACGAGCTTAGTTTCGAGCCCATTTTCGCGATAGACGAGAATGCGGCCAAACCCCACGCATACCCTACCGACAAAGTTTTGAAAAAGGGGAGCCTGGTGCTGTTTGACGCCGGGATAAAATATAGAAGATACTGCAGTGACAGAACCAGGACGGCCTGTTTTGATGATGGTTTTGCTTTTTCCAAAAAGCAGCGGTTTAAAAGCTTGAAAATCCAAAGAGCATACGATACCGTCCTAAAGGCCCAGGAGGCCGCCATAGAGGGCGCAAGAGCCGGTATGATGGCGAAGGATTTGGATAAAATTGCCAGAGAGATTATAGACAAAAGCGAGTTCAAAGGCTGCTTTATACACTCACTTGGACACGGTGTAGGGCTCGATATCCACGAGATGCCCTTTATCAACTCTAAAAACCGGCAGATTCTAAAAGAGAATATGGTCTTTACCATAGAGCCAGGGATATATGTTCCGGGAGAGTTTGGTATCCGGATAGAGGATATGGTGGTTATAAAAGGGTCTAAAGCCCAGGTGTTGTGATTGAAAAAAAGAGTCTCTTCATCCCTGACCCTCTATTTTGAGAGCCTCTTTCCCAAAACTTTTCAAAGAGGCGTGCGGCACAATCTGGCCGTAATAGGTATGGGAGGAAACGTGGGAGATGTGAGAAGGCGTTTTAAAAAGGTCGTTGTAAATTTGCAAAAAAACCCCTCTATCCGGATAGTAAAAAGCGGACCCATTTTAAAAAACCCGCCCTTTGGTTTTAAAGAGCAGCCAGATTTTTACAATACGGTTATTTTGGTAGATACCAAACTCTCGCCAAAAGAGCTGTTAAAGCGGCTTCTTTATATCGAGAAGAGATATAAGAGAGTCAGGACTTTCAAAAACGCTCCAAGAACGCTGGATTTGGATATTATATTCTACAACGATTTAAAACTTCGCTCCAGTGAGTTGAATATACCCCACCCCTTTTGGAATGAGAGGGAGTCTGTTATAATTCCGTTGAAGTTTTTAGGGGAGATTGGATGAGGTTCATAACGGTTACCAGCGGCAAAGGCGGTGTGGGAAAGAGCACGCTTAGCGCAAATATCGCATATCTGCTCTCGATTTTCGGTTATAAAGTGGCTCTGTTCGATGCGGATATCGGCCTTGCCAACCAGGATATCATTCTAAACGTCAAATCTCCATACACGCTGCTGGATGTGTTGAAACAGGAGGTGGAGTTCAAGGATATTTTGGTGGAGGTCAACAAAAATCTCTTTTTGATACCGGGAGAGAGCGGCGAGGAGATTTTAAAATATAAAAACAGTGAGATTTTGGACAGGTTCTATCAGGGGCTGGACCAGATAGGGGAGCTTGATTTTTTGATAATCGACACGGGAGCCGGCATAGGCGAGAGCGTGCAGAGCTTCATAAAAGCCTCTACGGATACAATCGTCGTCACCATACCGGACCCTTCGGCCATCATGGACGCATACTCGATGATAAAATACTGCTCCAGCGTAAAAGATGATGTCTATCTGATAGTAAACAGGGCAAAACATAAAAAAGAGGCCGTGGAGGTAGCGCAAAAGCTGCAAAACGTGGCCTCGAAACATCTCAAAAACATAGATGTGAAATTTTTGGGATTTGTGGAGAGAAGCCCTTTGATGGAGGACGCATCCAAAAGGCGGGAGCTTATCGTAAGGGAGCACAAGGGCAGTATACCGGCCATAGAGATATCCAATATCGTGAAGAAGTTGACGGACAACCTTACCAAGGATGGGGAGCATATAAAGCAGACGCCAAACATCGCCATATTTTTTAAAAGGCTGCTGCAGCAGGTTTGAGGAGCGTAGATGAAAAAGGTTTTAGTGGCCCTAAGCGGCGGGGTGGATTCAAGTTACAGCGCGTATCTTTTGAAAAAAGAGGGTTATGATGTGGTTGGGGTCTATATGAAACTTCACCCAAACGAGGAGTATCACAGAAAAAACCTTGAAAACATAGAGAAAGTGGCTAAATTTCTGGATATCAAATACCATGTGCTGGATAAGACCGATGAGTTCGACAAGATGGTTTATACCCCTTTTGTGGAGGGCTACAAGGCCGGCATCACTCCAAACCCATGCGCCGTTTGCAACAGATATATGAAGTTTGGGCAGCTTGAGCTGTTTAGAAGAGAGCTTGGTGCCGACTATCTTGCCACGGGACACTATGTAAGATGTGACGGGAAGTTTCTGTATGAGGCCAGGGACAAAAGCAAAGACCAGAGCTACTTTCTTTTCAATGTCGAAAAAGAGGTGCTAAAAAGTGTGATTTTCCCCCTGGGAGATATGCTAAAAGAGGATGTGAAAAAGGAGGCTATGAAGATTGAGCTGTTTCAAAGCATAGCCAAACAGAAAGAGTCCAGCGAGATATGTTTCGTTGAGACCAGCTACATAGAGGTGCTAAAAGAGCACACCCCCGTGGATATGCCAGGAGAAGTTATAGACCAAAGCGGCAAGGTTGTAGGCGAGCATAAAGGGTATATGCACTACACCATCGGGAAAAGGAAGGGCTTTAGGATGTTTAGAGCCCACGAGCCACACTATGTGCTGGAGATTTTGCCCCATAAAAACCAGATTATGGTAGGAACGAGAGAGCAGCTGCAAAAAAGGCGGGTGGTTCTAAGCGGGCTCAATATGTTCGTGGAAGAAAAGGAGTTCGAGGCGGCCATAAAAATCAGATACAGGATGCCCAAGGTAAAATGCAGCGTCAAAATTGATTCCAAAGCCGCTTTGGTGGAGCTTGAAGAGCCGGTATACGGGCTTGCGAAAGGGCAGGCGGGCGTTTTGTATGATGGCGAGAGGCTTATAGGCGGCGGATGGATTGTTTAGATATAATTATAAAAACTTTTAGGAGTGATAATGCGGGGTTATAAGATATTTTCCGGAACGGCCCACAGGGCTTTCGCAGAGGAGATGGTGCAGTATCTGGGGCTTCCTTTGAGCAAGGCTACAATAAGCCGCTTCAGCGACGGGGAGATTAGCGTTCAAATTGGCGAGAGCGTCAGGGGCAGGGATGTGTTTATCGTCCAGCCAACGGGAGCTCCGGCAAACGCGAACCTTATGGAGCTTTTGATAATGACCGACGCCCTTAGGCGTGCGAGCGCGGCCAGTATCACGGCCGTGGTGCCTTACTTTGGATATGCAAGACAGGATAGAAAGGCGGCTCCAAGGGTGCCAATCACCGCTAAACTTGTGGCGAATCTCATGGAAAAAGCCGGGATTACAAGGGTGATTACGATGGATTTGCACGCAGGTCAGATTCAGGGCTTTTTCGATATTCCCGTAGATAACCTCTATGGCTCCATAATATTTACCGAATATGTAAAAAACAAAAACCTTCCAAACCCCGTCGTAGCCAGTCCGGATATAGGCGGGGTTACAAGAGCCAGGTATTTCGCCCAGAAACTTGGGTATGATATGGTTATCGTGGATAAAAGAAGGGAGAAGGCCAACGAATCGGAGGTTATGAATATCATAGGCGACGTCGAGGGTAAAGACGTGATTTTGGTGGACGATATGATAGATACGGCGGGAACCATCGTAAAAGCGGCCGAGGCCTTGAAGAAAAAGGGAGCCACGAGCGTTATGGCCTGCTGCACCCATCCGGTTCTAAGCGGCCCGGCCTATGAGAGGATAGAAAAAGGGGAGCTGGACGAGCTGGTGGTAACAAACACGCTGCCTCTTAAAAAAGAGTCGCCCAAAATCAAAGTTTTAAGTGTTGCCAACCTGTTTGGCGAGGTGATTAGAAGAGTATATTTCAACGAGAGCGTCAACAGCTTATTTGCGTAAGGAAGAGTATGGAAAATATCAGGAACTTCTCTATCATAGCCCATATCGACCACGGTAAAAGCACTCTTGCCGACAGGCTGATACAGGAATGTGGGGCTATCGAAGATAGGAAGATGAGCGAACAGGTGATGGATACGATGGATATAGAAAAAGAGCGGGGCATCACCATCAAGGCCCAAAGCGTGCGGCTAAAGTATAAAAAAGATGGCAAGGAGTATATCCTAAACCTCATAGATACCCCCGGACACGTGGATTTCAGCTATGAGGTGAGCCGCTCCCTGGCCTCCAGCGAAGGGGCGTTGCTGGTGGTGGATGCCAGCCAGGGCGTGGAGGCGCAGACCATCGCCAATGTCTATATCGCTTTGGAAAACGACCTTGAGCTCATACCTGTTATCAACAAAATAGACCTGCCCGCAGCCGACCCGG
>JAMOUF010000196.1 GCA_027068245.1 Campylobacterales bacterium
ATTTCACTCATTATAGCCTGATGGGGTCCAAAAGGACTTGGCGCCATCGCTATTGGATAGCCGTCGATCAGTTCCCAGTCCCCCTCCCACAGTTTGTAATCTTCATAGGTATATCGCGGTGTATAGGCCAAATTACTCATTTAAAATCCTTAATAGATGTTTATATCCGGTCATTTGGGCGTAGTCCGCCGCCGTCTTTTCAAAGGTATCCTTGATATTAGGATCGACTTTGCACTCTTTGAGAAGATAGCGTGTAATCGGCTCATCCCCATATGCCATCGCGGCCATAAGAGGCGTAAAACCGGAGCGCCTTTTGGTGGTGTTTGGGTCTATTCCCTTTGATACGAGAAACTTCACTATATCCAGCCTGCCCTTTTTTATGGCGTCGTCTATAATTCCCACGCCCTCCTCGTCCACCTCGAATATATCCGCTCCCGCTTCCACCAGAAATTTAAAAAGCTCGAAACTGGCTCCGCTTTTTATAGCCACCCTCAAAACGGAATCCCCGCTCTCCGTTTTCAAGGAGTTTATATCCTCTTGCCGCTCTGTCATCTTTTTAACCCCAATCAGGTTGTCCCGCCTGATTTCACCGAAAATATCCATTCAATCCCCCTATGGTATAATAATGTATTATATCAAAAGAGGGGTCTATGCGGGTAGATTTACACAACCACACAAAACTTTGCAACCACGCCACCGGTGAGATGGAGGAGTATGTTGAAAAAGCCATCGAAGAAGGAATTGATATTTTCGGGTTCAGCGACCACGCCCCGATGGATTTCGACAAAAGATACAGGATGGCTCCTAATGATATGCCAAAGTATGAAAAAGAGGTAAGAGAGCTGAAAAAAAGATATGAGGACAAAATAGAGATTTTACTGGGTTACGAGGTGGATTTTTTGCCAGGTCTTATGAGAGATGATGTGCTAAACGCCGAGGTTGACTACCTGATAGGCTCCGTCCACTTTCTGCCAAAGGATAAAACGCTGTGGGGGTTTGACAATCCGGAATTTATAGGAGAGTATAAAAACGCCGATATAGACAAAATTTACGAGGACTACTTCAAAGCGGTGGAGGAGATGGCGAAGAGCTCGCACTTTCAGATAGCCGCCCACCTTGACCTTATAAAGGTGTTCAACTTCAGGCCCAAAAAGGATATCCGGATACTGGCAAAAAACGCCCTGAAAGCGATAAAAAAATCCAATATGGCGGTTGAGATAAGCGCGGCCGGCCTTAGAAAACCGGTCAAAGAGGCATATCCTGGCAAAGAGCTGCTCCAAAGCATCCGGGATATGGATATACCCATCACATTCGCCTCAGACGCACACGCGCCAAACCAGGTGGGATTTGAAAAAGATGGGATAAAAAGACTGGCGGTGGAGGCCGGTTTTGACAAACAGGCGGTTTTTAGAGACAAAGAGATGGAGTTTTTGCCTCTTTAAATATCGTCGAAGTCGTCGAAACCCTCCTCCTGCGAGAGATAGTCGTCCAGGCTGATATTTTCAAACTCCTCGTCGCTTATACCATCCTCAAAGGGCTCTATCCCCGCCGCAAGCTCCTCCAGCTCCTTATCTATATCCTCAAGCTTCTCATCGATGTTTTCAAGCTTCTTCTCAATCTCGCTCTCATCAACCCCTAGCTTGTTTGCAAAATCCTCAGCAGATACGGAGTTGTTAAAAAGCAGGTTGTAAAGCCCCATTCCGGCTACCACGCCGGCCAAAGAGCCTAAAAAGGAGCTTCCAAAAGAGCTCCCCGAAGCGCTTTTTATATCCTTTTGCTCCATCTGGCCTCCACTAATGCCCTGCTCCAGCCTGGAGACCCTCTTATCCAGCTCCTCCACCTTTTTAACCACCTTGTCAAGCACCAAAGCCATCTTTTTCAGCGTATTCTCAACATTGTCCATTTTAGCTCCTTTTTAAAAATTATATCAAATTGTCTAAATTTTAGACATCTTATTTAAGGGTAAATTGGTTA
>JAMOUF010000197.1 GCA_027068245.1 Campylobacterales bacterium
TACCACCATCGGGTGTTCGGCTACATCCTCCTCGAATGTAACGACGCTGGAGGCCAAAACCTCCCCAAAACGCTCCTGAATATCCAAAATACCGTTATGTAGGAGGTAGTTTTTATAAAAAACGGTTTTATCGCACAAAAGGTTTTGGGGTAATATCCCTCTCTCTCCTTTGGATATGAATTTATGGTGCCGGTTGAAAAAAAGATGCGTCTCTTTCAAAGTATTTGTCTCAAGCATATAGTCCATCACCAAATCGGCCTCTTTGCCCTCGTCGAAAAATATAAAATCCTCTCCTGCGAACTCCTTTGTCAAAAGGAGCGTAAAACCGTCGTCAAAAGCCTTCAAAGTGGCAACAGGCCCTATACTTTTTTTCAGATTGTCACTGGTGAGGGTAGCAAAAATCTCCGGTCTTTCTATGCTAAAGAGGGCTTTAAGCTCATGGTCCAAAAGCAGAAGGCTCTTTTTTGCCTCCTCCAAGTCGCAAATCATTAGCTTCAATCCCTCTTTTGGATTTAAAAAGAACCTTTTATATCCGTTTAGCGTCTTTATAGCCACGCTTTTGCCATCTCTTAGCGCATTTGCCGCTATTTTGAAGATTTTGCGGTAATCATCCGCCTCACTTGCCCAAAACTCGCTTTTTTTATCTCTTAGTACCACGGGGATATTGCACTCTATACAGGAAATCAGATGGTAATCTTTTCGCAAAGGGTTGTTTTCAAGCTCATTTAGACACTCTTTGCAGGGTCTAAAAACAGCCATAAGTGTATTTTTTCTCTCAAAAGGGTAATTTTGAAAAAAGGCGTACTGATTCGAGCAGCTGGAACACCCTGTAAAGGGATAGTAGTAACGCCTGGAGTCAGCATCCAGCATCTCCTCTATACAGTTTTGGCACACACCCACACTCACAGGAATATCGGCAATCTCACCACCACGGACACTGTTTGCCGCATCTACCCCTTCAAAAAATATAGAGTTGTAGATATACTTCCCGCCAAGCTTTCCAAACTCTTCCAAATTCTCCATCTGAAGATATATATCACCCTCTTGGGTTAGAGTGTATTCCAGACCGCTCATCTCGGCCACAGCCCTAATCCGTTTTGCAAAGTGCTGGGTGTTGGAGCTGTTTTTAAATCTGATTATCATCCAAATCTCTCATAGTGGGATTTGCGTAAGTATATATTATCTCATCCAGCGTATCACCCTCTTTTGGGCTGTAGGCGATATGTTGGCGCTGAAGCTCCTTTAAAACCTCATCCACAAACCCACCAAACCGCTCTTTCAATCTATCGCTCAACCCAATCTCCACGCTTTGTATATCCTGGGGCACTATACCTATGATGTTGACTTTTGCAATCTGCTCCAAAAGGGAGCAAATCTCCAGCATCTCCACCACCTCCACCTCATGGGCGGTCTTTTTATAGGTGCCAAGCCCCAGCAAAACATCACTGGGGATATTGTAAACGGAGCCCGGCTCGTCTTCTATGGATATGGTATCGAGTATTATCACGTTATCATACTCCTGGTAATACCTCATCAGTTTGAAACCAAGCGTCCCACCGTCAATGATGTGGGCGTCTATGTCGTAGTTGCTCTGCAAATACCGGGCGGCATAGACCCCAACCCCCTCGTCTTTAAACAGTATGTTTCCAATACCGATGATTGCCGTTTTCACCAAACCCCCTCAAAAGGAGGCAACCCTCCCTATTTTTTCCTGGCAAATTTATATCCGCCCACTACTATGGAGACATCTCCTTCTTGCCAGTAAATCGTTCTCCATGCCACATAGTAGATATGGAACATTATCCACACGATGATGAAATACATCGTGATATGGTGGCTAATCCTTACATCCATCAAGGTGCCGCCTGTAGCCAAAATAGTCCAGTCCGTGGCGTAATGAAGCAGCAGAGGCCACCACTTGCCAATGGAGCTAAGTCCAGATTCAAGCCCATGCACATAAAGCTGCAGTCC
>JAMOUF010000198.1 GCA_027068245.1 Campylobacterales bacterium
AGCTAAAAGCGATGCTGATAACGGGCTTTTTGGGCGCTCTTACCACATTTAGCACTTTCAGCCTGGAGACATTTTTGATGATAAGCCAGGGGGTCTATGCTAAGGCTCTTTTAAACGTCGCTCTCAACGTCACTCTTAGCATAAGCGCCACATTTATTGGTATAATATTGGCTAAAAAACTATGGGGGGTATAAAATGAAAATAGAGATGGACAAGATGTGCGGATGCGCAAAAAGGGATGAGACGCTCAAACCAAAGTGGCTGGATAAGGAGTTTGGCTCTTTGGAGGAGGCGGAAATCGAGGCTTTGAGGCTTGCGAACCACGCAAACGCCAACTGGTGCAAAAAGCACAGGTTCTACGCATATGAGGAGGATGGGATTATCCGCATAGCCGTGGAGATGAGCTGTCCCAAAGAGGTCTGATGTTTAAGCTGCCACCGATTACCACAAACCCAAAAGGAGAGGAGCGAAAGGCTGGCTTTGAGATAGAGTATACGGGCCTTCGCCCCAAAGAGACCGCCTCCATAATCGTCAAACTTTTTGGCGGCAAGGTAGAGGAGATAAGCGAGTATGAGGTGGTAGTCAAAGATACCAAATATGGAAAATTCTCCATCTACATAGATTCGGTATACCTGCGCTCCTCCACAAAGGAGTATATCTTCAAGGATATGGACTTTTTAAAGGAGTTCATCTATACCCTGAGCGAGCTTGTGGTCCCCTACGAGGTGGTGACGCCGCCTATTCCTTTCAACCTTCTTGAGGAGGTGGAGAGGCTTCGTCTGGAGATGAAAAAAAATGGAGCCCTGGGGACCAGCGCCTCGATACTTTACGCCTTTGGAATGCATATAAACATCGAAACTTTCACCTTCGAGGCAAAGGAGCTGCTGGATGTTCTGAGAGCTTTCGTGCTGATGCAGGACTGGATAAAAGAGAAAATAGAGGTGGATTTGACAAGGAAGCTCAGCTGGTTTATAGAGCCTTTCGACAGGGAGTTCATAGATTATATACTGGATAAAAACTACAATCCGGATTTGGACAGGCTCATAGAGGACTACATATTTTACAACCCTACCAGAAACAGGGCTTTGGATATGCTGCCGCTCTTTGTATACCTAAGACCCCAGGTCAAAGAGAAGCTCCCTCCTCAAAAAATCTCGCCAAGACCCGCATTTCACTACCGGCTGCCAAACTCGAAAATTGACGAGGATGACTGGTCCGTGGCAAAGGAGTTTAACATGTGGAGCCTGGTTGAGAAGGCCGCTTTGAATAAAAAGGCACTTTATGAGCTTATAGACGACTACTTCGAGTTTGAAAACTCGCCCTTTTGGTTTTTGACCGACCTTTGGATAGAGAGAGTGGACGAGTGGGTAAAAGAGTTGTAGTTACGGGCTCAAACAAAGGGAGCCGTACCGCCTTTGCTTTTATAAAACTCATCCTCTCCTTTTACGGCGTAAAACCAATCTTCGTCACCCCAAAGGAGAAAATCCCATCTCGGCTCGACGCCCTTCTTATAAGCGGAGGCGTGGATATCTGTCCGGATACCTACGGTGGCAAAGAGAGCGTTGCAAGGTGCGAGAAAGAGAGAGACAATCTGGAGCTGGAGCTGATGCAAAGAGCCTTCGAGGTTGGGGCTCCCATATTTGGAATATGCAGGGGTATGCAGCTTATAAACGTATTTTTTGGTGGGGTGCTCCATCCGGATATAAAGGATTTGGATCTGAACCGCCCCCACCCAAAATCCCCTTTTCCCGTAAACGATATCGAGATAGTTCCAAAAACCCGCCTCCACTCCATCATGCAAACCTCCAAAATAAAGGCGAACGCCCTGCACCATCAGGCCGTAAAAAGCCTTGGTGATGGCCTTAGGGTAAACGCGAAAGACGCCAACGGACTGATACAGGGCATCGAGTATGAAAATAGGTTTATCATGGGAGTGCAGTGGCATCCGGAATTTATGCCCTACTCCCTGCCCCAAAGACGGCTTTTTAAATCCTTTGTAAATGAAATTGTAATATAATTGCGGTAAAAAAAGGCTTTTGATGGTTGATTTGAAAGAGCTGGAAAAAAATTTTGACGCCATTAGCGAAAAACTCCTTACAAAAGGTGTAGATGAAGAGAGCCTTCAAAGGCTAAAAGAGCTTTTCAAAGATTATAAAAGCGCAAAAAGGTCTTTGGAGGAGCTTCAGGCAAAACAGAACGCCCTTTCAAAACTTTTTGGGGAGTATAAAAGAGAGAAAAAAGATATAACAGACCTTAAAAAAGAGCTTGAAGAGAATAAGGCCAAAATCTCTTCGGCCCAGCAAAAAACAAGAGAGCTGGAAGAGCGCCTTCAAACAATCGCCTTAACCATCCCAAACCCTCCGGATGAGGATGTGCCAGTTGGCAAAGACGAGAGCGAAAACCGTATACTCAAGTATGTCCTGGAGCCAAAAGAGTTTGATTTCGAGCCAAAAGAGCACTGGGAGCTTGGAGAAAAACTTGGCTGGATAGATTTTGAAAGAGGGGTAAAGCTTGCCAAAAGCCGGTTTGCGGTTTTGAAAAAAGATGCGGCAAAACTCGAGCGGGCCCTTATAAACTTTATGCTGGAGCACAACCGTGAGTTTGGGTTCGAGGAGGTTTGGGTCCCGTTTTTGGCGAACTCCGCCTCACTAAAAGCTACCGGACAGCTGCCAAAGTTCGAGGAGGATTTGTTTAAAATCTGCGAGGAGGACCTCTATCTGATACCGACGGCGGAGGTGCCCCTCACAAACCTTTACAGAGACGAGATAATACCCTCTTTGGAAGAACCCATAAAACTTACCGCATATACCCCCTGCTTTAGAAAAGAGGCCGGAAGCGGCGGTAGGGACGTAAGGGGGATGATACGCCAGCACCAGTTCGACAAGGTGGAGCTGGTAGCCATAACAAAGCCTGAAGAGAGCGACAAAATGCTGGACTTGATGGTGGAGTGCGCAAGCTCTCTTTTGCAAAAGCTGGAGCTTCCCCACAGACTTTCTCTGCTTTGCACCGGGGATTTGGGATTTAGCGCCGCAAAAACCATCGACATAGAGGTCTGGCTGCCCGGACAGAAAAAATACAGAGAGATAAGCTCCATCTCCAACACCAGGGACTTTCAGGCCAGAAGAGCGAAAATAAGATACAAAGAGGGCAAAAAGAACCGGCTGGCCCACACCCTCAATGGCTCAAGCCTGGCAGTGGGAAGAACGCTTATAGCCATAATGGAGAACTACCAAAAAGAAGATGGTACAATTGAGATACCCCAGGTTTTGAAAAAATATTTATAAGGCAGCGCTATGAAGATAAATACCTTTTTGATAAAAGCCATCAAGGATATGATAAGCCTTGATACAATTCGGCTGGCCCTTTATACAGGTGTGCCCCTGGCATTCATTTGGCTTGGAATCGGCTGGCTGCTGTGGGACTGGGCCATCGCCCTTACATCCTATGCAATAAGTTGGCTGCCTTTTTCGGTGGTTCGGGCCAACGGAGCCTTTATAATCATATTTTTCATCTGGTTTTCCGCGGTTCTCATCAGCTATGCCCTCTTTATCGGGCTTTTTAGCGGATTTATACTGGGTAACAAAAAGGAGAGCCAGTTTGAGGCCATAAACTTCTCTATCATTTTTATCCTCTCAATCCTTTGGGCCATCATAATTTTTCTTAACTGGGACTTTTTGGACCAGAAAATTCAGTATTATCTAACCATTTTGCCCTTTCAGACCGTGGCAGATGCGATAGCGGCGCTGCTGGCCGTGTATATATTTTACAACCTCTTTTTGATAAGCGAGTATTTTGTGGTTTTCATCTTCAGAGAGCCCTTTATACAGGCACTTTTGGAAAAACACTATCCGGATGTGGAGATAAAAAAAGATTTTTCATCTCTTAAAGCCTATAACAGGCTCTATCTGGATATCGCCATATTTTTGATTGCCTCATTTTTGGCTATTCCACTTCTTTTTATCCCAGTAGCTAACTTTTTGGTAATATGGTTTTTATGGGCCTGGCTCTATAAAGAGTCCGCCTTTTTGGGAGTTTGCTCCATTATTTGCACCGAAGAGGATTATGAGAGGCTCAAAGAGCATAAGGGGTATATGATGGTGGCCTCTTTGCTGGCCGCACTGCTAAATTTCATACCGATTATCAGCTTTTTTACCCCGTTTTTCGTAATGACGCTATACTTCCACTGGATAATGGAAGAGAAAATAAACACCGCTAAAGGATATTGATGGAAGAAAAACCGGTTCAGCTTATAGTTCAAAACTGCCCTACTCCAGAAGAGGATGAGATAGATTTAAAGGAGCTTTGGCAGACGATAAAACAAAACAGAAAGATTATCTATATCACAACGGGCCTCTTCTTTTTCCTGGCTTTGATATATATCTTCACAAAGACACCTCTATATGAGGCCAAGTCGTTGCTGGAAATCGGCTATATAGGTGACAAACCCATCCAGAGCGCCGATGTGGTGGCACAAAAAATCAAAACAGTCTTTTATGTGGACGACCCGGCCCTTAGAAGCAAGATGGACCGTGAGGCCTTCGTACAAAACGCCGAGCCTGTTAGAAAGCTAAAAAACCTTATCCGGATAACCACATACGGCATATCGAACGAAAAGGCCGTAAAGAAGGCGAAAGAGGTTATAACATACGTCCAAAAGGACGAGGCACCAAAGATAGAGCATTTCAAAAAGGATATACAGGCACAGATAGACAAGATAACCAGAGATATAGAGAAATTAAAAAATATAGAAATAAAGAAGATTGAAGATAAAATAGCCCTGGCAAAAGAGCAGGATGTAAAAAAGATAGAGGAGCATATAAATCTCATCAAAAATATCGAGCTGAAAAAAATCGAAGACAAAATCAACCTCATCAAAAATATCGAGCTGAAAAAAATTGACGACAAAATCAACCTCATCAAAAATATCGAGCTGAAAAAAATTGAAGACAAAATCAACCTCATCAAAAATATCGAGCTGAAAAAGATTGACGACCAGATAAAACTATATCTCAATGAAATCATTCCAAATATAGAAAAAAAGATAGCCATAAGCGAACGGCAGATAGAGAAATTTGAAAAAAATATAGAAAATCTGCAAAAAAGTATATTAAATACCCAGGACCCTGCATTCAAGGCGTTAACGCTGGTTCAGATATCGAACTATCAAAATATGATTTACAACCGTCAACTAAAAATTAACGATCTTGAATTACAGAAGGAAAAAATCCTTAAAGAGACCATTCCAAACCTCCAAAGGCAGAAGGAAAAAATCCTTAAAGAGACCATTCCAAATTTGCAAAGGCAGAAAGAAAAAATCCTTAAAGAGACCATACCAAATCTGCAAAGGCAGAAAGAAAAAATCCTTAAAGAGACTATACCAAATCTCCAAAGGCAGAAGGAGAAAATCCTTAAAGAGACTATTCCAAATCTCCAAAGGCAGAAGGAAAAAATCCTTAAAGAGACCATTCCAAATTTGCAAAGGCAGAAAGAAAAGATTCTCAAAATTGATATACCAAAACTCCAGGACAATATCGTAGCGCTAAAATACAAACTGACAGACGCCTATATCTCACCTACTAAGGCGGTGGGAGATATACAAACATATGATAAACCAAAAAAACCCAAAAAGAAACTTATACTTGCGGTATCTGTGATAACGGGAGTTATTTTGGGAATTTTCCTTATATTTTTAATCCAATTTTTCCGTGAAGAAAACGATAAATCAAAAGAGAAAAAATAGTATGAAAATCACGATAGCCGGAACAGGATACGTTGGGCTTAGCAACGCCGTGCTTTTGGCACAAAACAACGAAGTGGTAGCCTTGGATATCCTTCCGGATAAGGTGGATATGATAAACAGACGGGTTAGTCCGATAGACGATAAGGAGATATCGGAATTTTTCCAAAACAAGAAATTGCATCTAAAAGCCACCACCGATAAAAAAGAGGCTTATGAGGGCGCGGAGTATGTAGTGGTCGCCACACCCACGGACTATGACCCGGTTACGAACTATTTCAATACAAAGTCGATAGAGAGCGTTATAAGCGACGTAATATCCATAAACCCTGCCGCCACCATAGTCATCCGCTCCACCATCCCCATAGGCTATACGGAGCGAATCAAAAAGCATTTCGATTTTAATGATATCTTTTTTGTCCCGGAGTTTTTAAGAGAGGGCAAAGCCCTGTTCGACAGCCTATACCCAAGCCGGATAATCGTTGGCGACAAATCGGTTAAAGCCGAAATTTTCGCGAACCTTCTTAGAGACGGAGCCTTTAAAGAGACTATTCCGCTGCTTTTTACGAACAATACAGAAGCGGAAGCTATAAAACTTTTCGCAAACAGCTATCTTGCCATGAGAGTGGCATTTTTTAACGAGCTCGATACCTTTGCCGAAATGAAAGAGCTAAACTCAAAAGATATCATAGAGGGTATCTGCCTGGACCCACGGATTGGCGACCACTACAACAATCCAAGTTTTGGCTATGGTGGATACTGCCTGCCAAAGGATACCAAACAGCTTTTGGCAAACTATACACTGGATAACATCCCTCAAAAGCTCATAGAGGCTACGGTAGACTCCAATACAACCAGAAAAGAGTTCATAGCAAAAAGTGTTTTGGAGAAAAATCCAAAAACCGTGGGAGTTTACCGGCTTACTATGAAGTCTGGAAGCGATAACTTTAGAAGCAGCGCTATATTTGACGTGATGGAGATGTTAAGGCCATTTACGAAAGTGATGGTTTATGAACCTATGGCAAAAGGCAATGAGATAGATGGTGTGGAGTTTGTTAATGATTTTGAAAAGTTTACCAACCAGACCGATATAATCCTTGCAAACAGAATGGATAAAAATCTGGAAAAAGTCAAAGAGAAAGTCTATACCAGGGATATTTTCAGTAGAGACTAAATGATAACAAAAGTAATTGAAATAGCTAAATCTGCGGGCCGAGAAATAATGAAAATCTACGATACCGATTTTGAAGTGGCGTTAAAACAGGATAACTCGCCTTTGACGATAGCAGACAAAGAGGCCAATCGTATCATCGTAACTAATCTAAAAAAATTGTCCGATTATCCAATCTTGAGCGAAGAGGAAAAAGAGATCCCCTACGAGATACGGCGCAAGTGGAACTTCTACTGGTGCGTCGATCCGCTAGACGGTACGAAAGAGTTCATCAAAAAAAACGGAGAGTTCACGGTCAACATCGCTCTCATTCATCAAGGAGAGCCCATTTTAGGCGTAGTATACGCTCCCGCTTTAGAAGAACTCTACTACGCCCAAAAAGGCGAAGGCGCTTATAAAAACGGCCAACGACTCCATATAAAAAAAAAGATGAGCGGCCCATTTCGTATCGTTGCCAGCAAATCCCATCTCAACGACGAAACAAAGCGTTTCATCGAAAAGTTCGATAATGCGAATATGCTAAGTAGAGGAAGCAGCCTCAAACTTTGTATGATCGCTGAAGGGAGCGCCGATATCTATCCAAGATTAGCCCCCACTATGGAGTGGGATACGGCGGCTGCCGATGCGATAGTAAGAGAGAGCGGCCATATGACCTACAAGATCGAACCCGTTACACTCGATACGATCGAGAGTATAGAAAATATACGAAATTTATCGCCTTTGGTATACAATAAACCAAATCTTTTGAATCCTTGGTTTGTGGTCCTATGAAAAATATCGTCTGGCATACGCATACAATTACAAAAAAAGATCGC
>JAMOUF010000199.1 GCA_027068245.1 Campylobacterales bacterium
TGGCAAACCCTCTTTTTGAGACTGCTTACGAGAAGAGTATCAACTGTTTTGAAACCAGCTCGGCAGGCCGTCTATTCGATGCGGTCGCCTATCTGGGTGGAATATGCGAGAAGGTGGACTATGAAGGTGAAGCTGGAGTTTTGATGGAGAAGAGATACAGAGGGTGGGATTTTGGGCACTACCCCTTTGTTATCGACGGCAAGAAGATAAAAATCGATTTTAAGGCTCTTTTGAGTGATAAAAAAGAGATGGTTGCCACGAGATTTATAAACACCATCGCATCCATAGTGCTCTATATTGCGAAAAAGGAGCAAAAAAGCGTTATTTTGACAGGTGGCGTCTTTCAAAACAGAACCCTTCTAAACCTATGTGCCTCACTTTTTAAAAAGGAAGGGATTGATTACTTCTTTCCATCAAAAACCCCGATAAACGACGGAGCCATATCGCTGGGGCAGCTTTGGTGGGTGGTGAAAAAAAGAGGAGAAAAGTGATGAAAAAATGGATTTTGACACTGTTTGCGGTTTTAATCGCAGTTTTTGGATACCGGCTTTACAAAAATGAGGGAAAGATAATTCCCTACTACTTTCAACTTACGAAAGAGCGTGTAAGTATGAACGCCGATTTGCAGCCCCCTTCGCAAAAGGAGGCCCACTATGTGGGCTCGCAAAAGTGCAGAGAGTGTCACAAGGAGCAGTATCGCAAATGGTCGGGCTCTATGCACCCGAAGATGATACAGGATATTAAAAAAGATCCCCAAGCCGTGGTGGCCGACTTTTCCACCCTGCCAAAAGACGCGGACTTCAATCTCTCCAGCGTTACCTATACCATAGGCGGAAAGTTCAAACAAAGATATATGATTCGCAAAGATTTCAACGCAAGAGAGGACTATGTGGTGGGAAACTATCAGTGGAACGTACAGACAAAGAGGTGGCAGCCCTTTCACTCATGGCACTACTGGTACGATGAGGCCTTTATACACGACAACAAAGAGGTTCCCACCTCCAGGGTCTGTGACGGCTGTCACTTTACCGGGTTTATGTCAAGAGAAAAAAGAGTAGAGACGGGAATATCCTGCGAGGCCTGTCACGGGCCAGGTTCCATGCATATCAAAAAGCCAAAAGAGTATCCGGTATTCGTCGCATCTCAGGCCGACCCCAACAGACAAAACGAGGTCTGTTTGCAGTGTCATATGAGAAACAGGGATATAAGGCTAAAATATAAAACGATAAAAGAGCTGTTTATGGAGGTTAGAGACTATCCGTTGGGATACGAACCTGGACGGCCACTGGTGAAGTATAAGCTTCCGGCTCCATTTTTATGCGGCAAAGAGACGATAGAGTTTTATGCCAACGGCGAGCCTAAAAAGAACAGAACCCAGGGCAACGAATTTGTGAACTCCATCAAAAGCCATCACGGAATCACCTGCATAAACTGTCACGACCCCCACTCCCTCCATCCTACAGCAAAGAGTAACAGCGGCAACTCTCTTTGTATGAAATGCCACGGTTTTGGCTCTGCGATTGGCCCTCATCAAAAGAGCCTTGAGGCACATACCCACCACAAAAGGGATTCCAACGGCTCATTGTGCGTAGAGTGCCATATGCCAAAAGTGGGCAGACATACCAAACGCTCGCCATTTACCGTCAGAAGCCACGCCTTTGGGTTCGTAACTCCCAAAGAGACAGCCGCATACGGGCTGCCGCCTCAGACCAACGCCTGTTTTGCCTGTCATAAGGATAGAAGTTTGAATCAGCTTCAAAAAGAGCTGGAGAAGTGGGGGATACTGGGCTGGGATAAGCAGACAACGGTGCCTAGTGAGCTGAAGAAGTAGGTTTGAACCGGCTTAAGAGAGGTTTTAGCTTCTTGCAGCCGAAATTGAACCGAAACTCCGCCTCTTTGAGGTATAAAAAGAAGTTTTCCCTCCCCACACCCCTGTATCTGGTGATGAAACTCTCGAAATAGTTC
>JAMOUF010000200.1 GCA_027068245.1 Campylobacterales bacterium
GGGCTTCTAAAATACAAGAGAGTTTGCCTGGAGTGAAGATGGAGAAAAATCTGACAAAATCTTTACAGAACTATTTGGTTTTTCTGGGAAAAAAGGATATGAATATGCTTTTTGAAGTAAAAATAAAATAGTTTAATAGACAACTAACCTTATTTTCAGTATAATTTTTGGAAGTTTAAAAAATCCCATTTTAAGGACGTGTATAATGAGAAAAACAAGAATGATAAGTGTGATAGCAGCCTCTTTACTAACTGCTACAGTGGTATTTACAGGTTGTGGCGGCGGTGGTAGCTCCAGTACTACAACTCAGTCTTCATCTGCCAGCAGTGTAAGCAGCACTGCATCAAGCCAGAGCTCTACCACTACATCAGGCGGTGCGGCGAGCTCTCAACAGTGTCTACCCGGACAAGACTGTGGAGCCACATCTTCCAGTGAGGCGGCTGTAAAAAAAGTAATAGTATCTGACGGTTATGTTTTGGGTGCTACCGTTAAGTGTAAAACCGGAGAGAACGAGCCTACGGCTATAGCTACGGCAAATCCTGGAGAGTATGAGTTCAACGTAGCCCAGTGCCCGGCGCATCTTTGTGCAAAAGACGGTTTTATCGATGTAAACGACAACAATAGCATCGATGCTGGCGAGCCAAAGGCTCCAAGAATGACAGCTCCTGGAAGCTATACAAACATAAACCCTTATACAACTCTTATAGCAAACGGTATGACTCCTGCGGAGGTAGCGGAGGCTTTCGGACTTGACGCAAATACAAATTTTGATACTCCGGTACCTGAGTCTACAGATGCGGCCTTTGTTAAAAACGCGGTACTTCTATCTGCTATGCTCTCATATATCGAGTCTTGCTCCTCTACAAGAGGGATGCTGCCGGTTCCTGGCACAGATGCCGAAGCGGCTCCAAGCAGCACATCCGCTCAGCAAAACTCTACTCCAGCAAGTGCGCCGGCCACCACTTCAAACACAGGCTCTGCGCCTTGTACTTTGGCTGATCTGATTCAGGCGTTAAAGGGTGGTAACAGCATAGAAGACCTGCTACCAGCAGAGCTTAAAGAGCTGCCTACCAAGCTTAGCAGCGTTAGTCCGGATAAAGCCGATGACGTGGCGGCTCCATTTATAGCCAGACTTAATGGAGCTTATGAGGCGGCATCTTCAAGCAGCCAGGCCTCTTCTGCAAGTACAGGCGGCGCTACTGAAGGCGAGATTCTTCCAACTCCTGAAGATACTGGAAGTGTAGAGCTTCCTGGACAGCCGGCACATCCAGCTCCATCTTCAAGCAGCGAGGCGACAAGCTCAAGCGAAGCAAGCTCAAGCGAAGGTACAAGCTCAAGCGAAGGCGGATTGCTTCCTACACCAGGAGATACTGTATCTTCCGCCAGTGAAGCTACAAGCTCAAGCGAAGCTTCTTCAAGCGAAGAGTCTTCCAGCAGCGAAGAGGTAAGCTCAAGCGAAGAGTCTTCCAGCAGTGAGGCTGAAGAGTGTCTTCCTGGAGAACCTTGCGGCAGCTCAAGCAGCGAAGAGGTAAGCTCAAGCGAAGAGTCTTCCAGCAGTGAGGCGTCAAGCTCAAGTACTGGTGGTGGCGCGTTTGTCGGTATTTCCAGATAATATAATTTTTTTATGATATACTAATAGGCGAAAGATACACATCTGCAGCACCAAACGACTTAAAGAGAGGTTTTAGGACCTCTCCTTCCTTACAACCAAACTCCAAAACAAAATAAAAGGCTATAAATATGAAGATAATAGGTTTGTTGTCTGTGCTCTTAATATCATCTTACGCTGTAAATATTCAACTTTTACCCGATAAAAATCCCCAGATAACCCAGCAGGATGTGGAGGCGCTAAAGGCGTATGTAAAAGAGAAATACCATTTTATAATGAATGAATCGGGAGCCAAAAGGATAGCCAAAGATAACAGAATACTTGCCAACGAGTTTTTAAAAAAGGGGTTGCTTAGCCCTTTTGAAAGAAATCTTATAAGAGTGGAGCTTGAAAAGAGGCTTGCCGACAAGATGGTTAAAAATATCCAAAAAAATATCAAAATCTCCGATGATGTGATTCGTTCCTACTATGAGGATCATATAGATGAGTTTAAAGAGCCCGATAAGATAAAGATTGTGAGCCATACCTTTGACAGCTATGAGAAAGCCATCGATTTTTACAAAGGAAACAAAGGTAATCCGGGCAAAAAAAAAGACCTTGGCATAAAAGAGGTGGACTCCTTAAAAGCCCCCTACAGAGGGTTTATAGAAAAAGGCAAAGAGAACTACTGTATCCCCCCGATAGTTTTGGGTAAAAAAAAGTATAACGTTTTATGTGTGGAAAAATATATAGACAACAGCTCAAAACATATACCCTATCCAAAGGTAAAAAAGAGGATAAAAAATATCTTATATAAAAAAACCTTCTCAAAAGAGCGGGCCAAAATCCTGGAGCAATATAAATGAGAAAAGGGTTTTTTTCTGTTGTTACCATAGCTTTATTTCTACTAAACGGGTGTTCTGAAAAACCCCAGGAGCGTTACGAAAACGTTACTATCAAAGAGCAAAAGAGCTTCTCCAAAAAAGAGCAGGACCTTGTAAAGAGGTTTAGCGCGTACTGGCACTACAGACTGAAAAACCAGCTGGATAAAAGCTACCAATACGAGCTTCCCTACCAGCGCTATCTGATATCGGTGGATGACTATAAAAGCCAGATAGACAGTTACGGAGAAGGGACGAAGGTGGAGCTGGCCTCAATATCTTATATATCCCCAAACATCGTCGCAGTAAAACGCCTCATCAAAACCCCAAAAAGAAAATACACCCTAAAAGACAAGTGGGTATATGTAAACGGCACCTGGTATCACAAGTTTTTTCAAAACATCCTCCCTCCCAAAAACAAAGAGGAGGCGGAGTTTCAATAATATGGATGTTTTAAAAAGAATTAAAGTCAAAAATTATAATTTTTGTGTTATAATCAATTCGTTTAAAAGTAACGATAATAGAATAGATCGAAAAAATATCTATTTCTATACCAATCTTACAAAAAGGAAGGAGAGACTATGAGTCTAAAAAAAGCGTTAGTGTCAGGTGCTGCAGCATTGGCATTGGTTGGAACGGCCGCCTCGGCTATCCAGATAGAAAAAGATGGAACCGGTGATTATCTTATCTCCCCGGTATATATAACCGGCGGCAACTGGGAGACAAAGATAAAAGTAGTAAACACAAACACCACCGCAGCCGTTATCGCCAAGGTGATCGTAAGAGAGGGAACGCTCTCTCAAGAGCTTGTGGACTTCCCACTGTTCCTGACTCCTGGAGATGTGTTTGAGGCGAGGCTGTACGCGGATGAGAGCGGTAATATCCATATAACATCCGATGATGACTCTGTTATAGTGAAGTTGGATGGAACCCCTGGAATCGATATCGATCTGACAAAAAACGCAAATCTTATAAAATCAAATGGAGAGAGCGCGGGCAGAAACTTTAACTGCGTAGATGAGAAGAAAGGGTATATAGAGATAATCGGCCTTGCAAACGTACCTGAGGATATGCTAAAAGAGTGGGATAGCAACTGGAGCGCCCCTTGCCCATACTCCAAAGAGATTCTGTTTAACAAAACCAAAACAGAAGAGCAAACAAGCTTAAGCCTTGGGGCATATGGAGATGTCAGCAACAGCGACCTTATGGGGCAGCAAATTCTCTATAGAAATGATGAGAACAGGAACGGTAGAAGAGCCATGTTCCTAAATATGCTGGCGTTTGGTGATACTTTTTCTGAGTCTGTTGATGGTGAGAATGTGCTCGGGCCAGATAGAAATATTAATGTACTAAAACCGGGTACAAGAGATGCTCTTTTAAGCGAGCTTGCCAAGACCCATGTATATGTACCCTATGAAGGAAACAGCCAGTATAAAGCCGATCCTTTCTTGACTATCTTTACCTATCCTTACTGGAAAAATGCTGCAGATTGTAACAGTACGCTAAGCTATACGTTGGATGAGAATACCACTATCTTTAGAGACCTTAGCGAAAACTCCGCCTACTGCGACCCTGTGGCCTGTGATGGAAATATCTCCACGGGCAATGAAGGCGGAGAGCTTGTTTCAGGGCCTACAGAGCCGGGAACACCGCCTCCTACATGTCCTACATATACCTTTAAAAAAGAGGTTGAGATTATATTCTTCCACGATCCAGAAACTGTGAATGAAAATGGAGAATCTATGGTGGATCCATGGGCCAACAAATACCTCTTTAGCGCCGGCGGATATATAGATATCGACCTTAGTGCTATCACTACCCCAGCTGGAAAAGGGCTTCCTGTTATCCCAACCACCTTCTACTCCAAAAAGGTTGGAGACCTCTATCTAAACAACCATCTATACAACCAGTATCTACAAGAGAAGTAACCCTTCTCAAAACCGTAGGGCCTCCGGCCCTATTTATACTCCACTAACGTAAGTTTAGGTATCATCCGATAACAACTCAAAATATACAGGATATTAAAATGCGCTATTTTTTTTACATACTCTTTATCGCCTCTATGGCATTTGGAAAGAGCGTTAGCTATAAGTCCCTGCACCAGGTGCCGGAGTTTGTAACCAAAGAGGTGGGTTTTAAAAACCAGGTTCTACACGCAAGCAGCAGCCACTATGGGGGCAGATATGAAATGGTAATTTCCTATACTGACCGTACCTATAGAGGGGAGCATACCATATGCCTGGAGGACTCAAAGGTGAAATGTATGCATGAGCCAAATCCCCACAAAAAGAGGTGGTGCGCTCCAAAATGGTACAGATACAGGGTATACCTCCCAAAGGGCAGCGAGATACGCTGGCGGCTCTCAGCTACGCGAAACGCCACCTATGTTGCCCTCTACTACTTTGTCCCAGACGGCTCTCAGCCAAAAACGGTGGATCTAAACAACTTCAAAGCCGCCTACTATGAAATGTTCTGGGGTGATCCGTATTACTATACAGATTTTCCAGATCAAAAGAGCAGCGACGCCTACCTCTTTGAGGGCTATAATGTCCTTTTTAAAAAAGAACAAGTAGAAATCCAAACTTACATGGTTTTTGAGAGGGTGCCAAAAAGCGGATGGCTCTACATCAACTACATCCAGGCCGGCGGGCATACCGAGCCATCATACCAGGGCTTGGTGCCTTCAGCATATCCTGGTATATATGTTAAATACAGTAATCTGCCAAAAGATAAAGAGGCGTTTATAAACTCCCTCACCCTTGATCCCTACGGCGACCCGGTGGAGAATTTCAGCACCCTAAAAGAGGTTCAAAAGTCATGCTCGGCAAGATTGGTTTACGATGTAAAGGGAACAGGGCTTGACGGAAGGGAGCGCTTTGACGTAACCCACTCCCTAAAGGGCGATATCTTAAACTATGTGGCAAAGTTTTTCTCCGGAGAGAACATCATCAAAGGCATCAAAAAAGAGGGAGTAGATGGGGAGATAAACCACAACATCACCATCAGCGCCCATCTGGACCCATGCCTGCAGATAGTAAGGACAAAAAGCTCAAAAGAGAGAGGAGAGTTTTTCTACTCTAAAGATGGAAAAGAGTGGAGCAGCGAGCTTTTGGCCGATGGCCACTATCTAAAGTATGAGCTCTCCAGCCCTGACAGCAGCGACGTGGTGATGGATAAAAAAGAGGAGCTTACGCTAAGTATCCAGACCAGGCTCTCTTCCCAGTGCGATGATATAACCTCTACTTTCAAAGCGGAGTATAAAATAGGCGAGGATAAAAAGGAGATATCAAGAAGCGTACACAGAAAAGTTGCCTCAAATTCTTCCAGCAGCTCCAGCAGGCCGGTAAATACCGCCCAAACAGGTGACGACGCGGCGGATATACGCTACTGCCAGATGATTTTGCAAGGAGAGCCCGTTTTGGATGAGAACGGACGCTACGTGAAGTGTGACACCTCAGGCAAATCCTCCAGCAGCTCAAGCAGGCCCGCAAATACCTTTAACGGCGGTTCTGGCAGCTCAAGCAGGCCGGTAAATACCGCCCAAACAGGTGACGACGCGGCGGATATACGCTACTGCCAGATGGTTTTGCAAGGAGAGCCCGTTTTGGATGAGAACGGACGCTACGTGAAGTGTGACACCTCAGGCAAATCCTCCAGCAGCTCAAATCCGGATACTGTCAAGATAAAGAAGGTTCTAAACGTCATAAAAGAAAGGCCCCTGGATATACACGGCTACTTTACCCACTACGGGGATGGGGCGTATGACTGGCTATACATATCCAGAAGTAAAAAAGTTTATAAACTTGAGGGTATGGATGAAAACGGTTATCTTGAATGGTTGGATTTAAATCTATATATCAAAAAAGTTGAGATGAACAATGATAAGTCCAAGGTAACTATCTCTATGAAAAGCACCGGGGCCTACAACGGACTAACAAGAGCTTTAGATCCGGATACTGTCAAGATAAAGAAGGTTCTAAACGTCATAAAAGAAAGGCCCCTAAATATACACGGCTACTTTACCCACTACGGGGATGGGGCGTATGACTGGCTGTATATAACGGCAAACAGAAAAGTGGTAGCCAAACTTGAGGGTATGGATGAAAACGGTTATCTTGAATGGCTGAAGTTAAGCAAGTACGTAGAAGTGGAGATGGATGAGGATAAGACATCCGTAAAAATTAAAGAAAAAAATAATTAACGGTTGGAATCGATGAATAAAAACATACTTCTATCAGCGGCGGCGGCAGTTAGCCTGCTGGTTTTGCTTTTTGTCATGTTCTATTCTCCCCAGGAGGAGGTATTAGTAAGAAAGGACGAAACGGCCCATATAAGCCCTGAAAAAAAAGATATCTCTATCACCCACCACTCCTCCTCCCCACAGATAAAAACACAAAAGGTTGCGGCTAAAAAGCCGCAGCGTAAAATCCGTAAAAAGCGGGATGTTAATACTTCTATAAAATATGTGGGGATGGACCACTATAAAAAGTATGTTATCGCTTTGGTGGACGAGAACCCCGAGGATAAAGATATAAATGTGGCTAACAGCAGATACAGGATCGTGGATGGTGAGATAGACAAAAAACAGTTTATCATCAAAGTGCCTGAAAAGATTTTAGACAGGCCAAATCTAAAGTTATATATAAAAGATATAAAAAGCGGAAAATCCGTAAATGTTAACGCCGATTTCTTAAACGAACTGGCCGGTATGCCAAAAAGTACTATCTATAAAGTAAATATAGATACCACCGACCCGGATAATGTTGTTACCAAAGCGATTGTGCCAAGTGGTAATGGGGCGTTTGTAGGCATAAAAAGATAAAAACCTGTATAAGATGAAAAGCGTAAAAGTTCTATTTGTCGCTATATTCCTGGCCTTTCCCCTTCTGGGCTGGGAATACTACCATAACGGCTCTTTGGAGAGCCTCACCCCTCTTACCCAAAGAGGCTCTTCCAACACTGTCTACTTTCTAAATTCAAGAAACCAGAAAATCGGAGCTTCAAACACTTTTTTGTTTTTGCCAAAATCAAAGGAGTGTGAGGAGAAGATTTTAAAAAAGTATAAATTCAGATATACACATATAGGCAATATCATAAAAGCCTTTGCCAAGAACCCGAAAGAGGCTTTCGAGCTTGCCAAAAAGATATATGAAAGCGGTTGTGTGGAGTTCTCCCATCCCGACTTTATCCTGCCTGCAAAAAAG
>JAMOUF010000201.1 GCA_027068245.1 Campylobacterales bacterium
GTTCTATTCTAAGACCCTTTTTCAAATCGTTCATACTGTATGCCATTCTATCTCCTTTATATAATTATCTGAAAAACCTGCTGAATATATAAAACAGCAGCGAAAAGATTATACTAAAAAGTATGGAGGTGGTTATGGGAAAATAGAATACGAAATTGTCCCGCTTGATATAGATATCTCCGGGTAGTCTTCCTACCACGGAGATAAAAAGCCCCAACACTATCAAAAATATACCGGCCATTATCAAAATTTTCCCAAATTCCACGACCTACTCCTCTTCATTGGTATTTTCGTCTGTAAAATCCATAGCTTTGGCGTTATCCATAAGCACAGGAATGAATATTAGCGACACTATCACCGCCGCCACGGTTCCACCTATCAACGCCACTCCAAGACCACCGAAAATCGGGTCGCTGGCAAGCAGTGCCGAACCCAGGATAATCGCGATGGCCGTAAGCATAATAGGCCTGGCCCTGGTCGCGGTGGCTATGGCTATGGCTCTTTTTTTGGGAAGGTGTTTCTCCACCATCAAAGATTTGGCGAAATCTATCAAAAGTATCGAGTTTCTCGAACTTATACCCATCAAAGCGATAAAACCTATAAGCGACGTAGCCGTAAGAAAGAAGGTGTCTTTAGTTACCAGGTCGGCAATCCAGTGCCCCACTATAACGCCTATGATGGAGAGGAAACTTCCAGCCATAACGATATTGCTAAGAGAGTAGCTTTTGTAGTAGACTACAATCAGCAGATATATCAAAATCAACGCCGCTATAAAAGCCAGCCCCAAATCTCTGAAAGTATCCAGCGTAACCTTCATCTCTCCGTCCCATTTCAGGTCTATAACCTCACCGGTCTTTTTATCGATGAATCTCAGGTTGAAAAGATAGTCCGTTGTTTCGATTTTATACTCTTTCGAAAGCTTTTTCATCAAAGCCTCCCTGGCATCAAGCAACGGATAGACCTGTGAAACCAGATCGGTCTCGGCTAAAACGTTTACATATCGTCTGAGATTTTTATGCATAATGGTGGGTTCGCTGTCAGCCTCCACTATATCTACCACATCTATCAAAGGAACCATCATACCCTTTTGGTTCATAAGCTCGAAAGAGGTCAGTTTATCCTTTACGGCCTGAATGGATTTTTCATCCAGCCTTCTGGAGGCCTCGTCCAGTCTTAGAAAAATCTCTATCTGAGATGGGTAGTTCTCGTCATTCTTCACTCCTACGCCCATACCTTCTAAAGCCAGATAGAGAATTTTTTGAACCTGCTCCACAGCAAGCCCGCTCTTTTGAATCTTATCGATATTGGGCCTTAGGTGAAACTGTTTGTAAATCTCGTCAGCCATAATGTCAATATCCACAAGGCCGTCAATCTGCTTGAATATATCTGCCACCTTTTTCGCAAACTCCCTTAACGTCTTCTCGTTGGGGGTATAAATCTCCGCCACGATGGAAGCCAGTGTGGGAGGCCCCGCAGGCTGTTCGATAAGTTTGATTACTGTCCCTTTTACGATTGGCTCGCAGCTCTTTTTGATAGGCCCTCTCAATCTATGGACCATATTGTAACTTCTCTCTTCTCTGTGGTGTTTGTCGGTAAGGTTCACCACAATCTCGGAAACGTTTTCGCTGTTTTTAAAGGCACTGCCCTTTACAAGACCCGCATAATCGAGCGGCGCACCCATACCCAAAAAGGTTTCGATGTCCGTAACCTCTTTCTCTTTTTTCAATATATCCACCACACATTCGCTGACCTTTTTTGTCTGCTCGATGGAACTGCCCGTTGGCAAATCCACATAGACGCTGAAGGTGTTTGCACTTTTACCAGGCAGCATCTTCACCCAGACTGTCTTTGTGGGTATCATCAGTATAGAAGCGCCCAAAGATGCCAAAATCAATACGATAACCAGTATCTTTTTAGGCCGGCTGTCTAAAACGTTATAGATAAATTTTTCGAACTTTTTCACGATTTGCCTCCATCTATATCACACACGTTTTTTGGATGTTTTTGGAAATGGTGATGGTGGTGATGCATTTTAGGTTTTTTAAGCATTTTCTTGGCCAGATATGGCGTAAAGATATAGGCCACAACCAGTGAGGCCAACAGTGCCACAGGCACGTTATAGGGAATTGGCTTCATAAACTCGCCCATCATTCCGCCAACGAAAGCCATTGGAACCATCGTCAAAATGATGGCTATGGTCGCCACGTTCGTAGGAGGCCCTATCTCGTCGGTAGCTTCCACCAAAATGGTATCCATATCTTTGTATACCGCATCGTGCTCGTGAAGGTGTCTGTGGATATTTTCTATAACGATGATGGCCGCATCCACCAAAAGACCCAAAGAGAGCAAAAATGCGAACAGCGTGATTCTGTTGATGGTCTGTCCTGTAAGATAGGCGATAAACAGCGTGATGGACAAAATGGCCGGCACGGTGAAAGTGACTATCAAAGCCTCTTTCCATCCCAGGAAGAAAGCCAGCATAATGGCGATGATAACGACGGTGATGGCCAGGTGTCTTACCAGTTCGTTTACGGCGTCGTTGGCCCTTTTACCGTAGTTTCTCGTCAATACATACCCAATACCCTCTTTTACCAGTTTCGGCTTTAGCTCCTCCATCAATTTCAAAACGTCGTTTGCCACGAAGACGGCGTTGGTCCCTTTAAGCTTTGATACCTCCAGCGTATATTGGGGCAGCTCTTTATGCAAAGATTTGGCCCAAATCCTCGCTTCTTTGAAGTTTTGAATATCTATGCCGTCCTCCACTTTTGCCACATCTTTTATATATATGGGAGAACCCATATAGTTGGCTACCATTATGTTTTCCACATCCTCTATGGACTCTATGGCATTTGGAACGGCGAAGATAACAAGCTTGTTGTCTTTTGTCTTGTCTTTTACGTTTGGAACCTCCACCGCCACCGATTGGACCGCTTTCATAATCTGTCCCATGGAAAGATGGTATCCGGAGAGTTTGTTCAAATCCACCAGGATATTGAACTGCCTTTTGTGAGCGCCCTTCAAAGCGGTCTTTGAGACATTTTTTACCCTGTTGGCCTTATACTGTATATCTTTTATGATTTTGTAAAATTTCGCATCGCTCAAGGATGGGTCTTTTTTGTAAAAAGCGAACGTCAAAATAGGTATATCTATATCGATATCGAAAGGTTTTACCAGGGGCTGCATGGCGTTTTTGGGTAAAAGATTCATATTCTGCATCACTTTGTCATAAAGCTTGAGATTCGATATCTCCCTGTTTTGCCCTATATAGTACTGCACGTTGACTATACCCATGTTTTCCTTGGCAATACCATAGATATACTCGATACCGCTTATCTCCCTAATTTTTTCCTCAAGGGGTTTGACAATCACGTTTTCTATCTCTTTTGGAGTGGCTCCAGGCATAGGGACGATAATCGTTCCACCGCTTATGGCAATTTGCGGGTCCTCTTCTCTTGGCATTATTTCCAAAGCCAGATAACCCACCGCCAAAATAAACACCGCCAAAAGAGGCGTCAACGGATTGTGTAAAAAGATAAGGGCCAGTTTACCGGCTATATCTTTCGGTTTGTATTCACACTTCATCATATACCCCTATTTAAAACTGAGTTCTGCATACATTCCAGGAATCACTCTGGCTTTTCCGTGATTGAAACTGACTTTTATTTTGAATTTATGTGTCATCGGGTTTGCGGCCGGAATAATGGCGCTTACCGTTCCTTCAGACTCGAACCCGATGGAAGGGATATAGATGGCGACTTTGTCCCCGAGTTTTATATTTTTCAGGTTTGTCTCACTTATTTGGGCCAGGATTTTAAGATTATCCAGGCTCGTCATCACCATTCCGGGATATCCGGGAATCGTCAACTGTCCCTCTTTTACATTTTTCTGTATGATAACGCCATTACTTGGGGCTTTTATTTTAAGATACTCATACTGATGCAAAACTTCTGCCAGCTTGGCCTTTGCCTGAGCCAGCTGTTTTTTTGCAATCTGCACCATATCTTTGCTGTTTTTATACATCAGCTCAACCTGTTCATACTCATATTTGGAGACCATACCTTTTTTCAAAAGCCTTTTGTGTCTTTCATAATTCACCTTGGCGAAATTGTATACATTTTGGTTCATACCTACAGCCAGTCTGGCCTGGGATATGGCAAGCTCCACCTGCGTCTTCGCCAAATCTATCTCTTTGGAATCGATTACATAGAGTATCTGTCCCTTTTTGACCCAGTCCCCCTCATGGACGTAAACCTTTTTTACAAAACCCATATATCTGGTTCCCAGCATCTTCGTATCATCAGACATTACCGTGCCTGAGAGCTTGATACCCTCGGCGAACATAAGTGAAGAAACAAAAATCATAAACAGCAATTTTTTCATCTACTCTCCTTTATCTATTAAACTTTCAAGTTCATAAACTTTTTCGTTTCTCTTTGTCTTTGTCTCCAAAAGTTTCAAAAGCACCTGAATCTCTTCGGAGTGCTTTATCAGCACGTCACTGATTTTAGCCAGCCCCTCTTTATATTTCTCTTTATACATCTTATATATCTCTTTGGCGAGGTCAAACTGGGCCTGCTGGGCTTTGATGTCGTAATCTCTGCTTTTTACCTCGGTCTTGATCTGGTTTATCTTCAGCGCGAGCCCTTTTTGAGCCAGGTTATACTGCTCGTTCACTTTCATATACTCCACTCTGGCCTTCTCATAGTTTGCCTTGTCTTTGCCACCGCTAAAAAGGTTCCATTTAAACTGGGCTCCAACGGTATAGGCGTCTTTGTCGAAGAACCTGTTTAAAAATTTGTCATCACTGCTTCCATACTCGCCAAAAGCGCCCAAAGTGGGATAAAATCCGCTTTTGTTGAGTTTTACGTTCATCTTCGTGATTTTTTTCGCCAGTTTCACTTTTTTAAAATCAATACTCTTTTTTACAAGTTTGGGAGTGGGGTCTTTTGGCAAAGATGGAGCAGACGATGGAGGTTTAATATTTACTATTTTTTCTCCCGTTAAAAAAGAGATATATTGATAAGCCAGATCTCTATTCATTTTGGCCTGGTTAAGATAACTCAAAACTTCTATCTTTTTGGCCCTGACCTCTAAAACATCGGTATGTTTGGCATATCCTTCCTCTTTAAAGGTTTTAATGATATATTCAAGCTCGTCCATATTTTTTTTCAAAATTTTCAAATTTTTGATATAGTTTTCCACCAATGCTATATCCCAAAATGTCTTTTTGGTCTCGTAAAGTTTCTGGTTTACCACCTTTTTTGCGTCCAGGTGGCTCATTTTTTCCATAGCTTTGGAGATTTTCTCATACATAGTAAGCTTCATCCCTGTAAAAAGTGGAACTTTGTAACTAAGCTTAGTTTGAAAATGGTTTCTGGCCTCGGGGTAGTTCAACTTTTTTGGCTCGATATTGAGAATAGAACCCATATCCTGTGTAAACCCTTGCGGCAGACCACCGGGATTTGCATTTAGCATCTCAAGAACCTGACCCAAAGGAGCCAGAAACTGGTCGAATCCAAAGTCTATGAACTTGGCCTCTCTGGACTGCAGCTTGAAGCCGAACACATTACCCGCATCGTTGCTTCTAAGAGCGTTTATAACCATATCCATAGAGCCGTAGTTGTAACTTTTGGCGATTTTGGTGTTGAATTTCGCAATCTCCTCTTTAAGTTTGGCTATCTTGATGTCGGAGTTGTTTTTCTTCACCAATTCCACGGCCTTATCCAGCGTCAAATCCTTGATTTCCGCATAACTTGCAGATATTAACAAGATTAGAAACAGGAGTCTTTTCATACATTTCCTCCATTATTAATTTAAGTTATATTATACTTAACTATATATTAAGTAAAATTGAAGAGTGGGAAAAATCCCACTTAGAGGATAGCATATGCTACAGATATGCAGGCTTCTAAATTTTTGAGTTCGTCTAAAACCTCTTTGCTCACATCGTCATCGACTATGATTACGGCCAGGGCAAATCCATGCTCGTCTCTGCCAAGTCTGAAATCCGCTATATTTATGTTGTGTTTGGCCAAAATCTTGCCTACATCGCCGATAACGCCGGGAACGTCGGTATTTTTAAAAAGTATCATTTTCCCTCTGGGCTCCACGTCGATGGCGAAACGATTTATATCTACTATTCTTTGAACGCTCTCTTCAAAAATCGTGCCACTTATCTCAACAACATCTTTGTCGGTTGTAAGCTTTACGGTCACTTTGTTTTTATAACCGCTAAGTTCGGGCTCTTTCTTGCTGAAAATATCGATTCCCCGCTCTTTTGCCACAAACTCCGCATTCACATAGTTTATGGACTCTCCCAACGACTCCTTCAAAGCTCCCACCACGGCAAAAGTTACAAGGGATTTTAGATAGTCGCTTATTTCACCCTCGGCGATGACTTTGATCGATTTGAAAGCTCCTTTGTTTACCTGTGCGGCCAAAAAGCCCATTTTCTGGGTAAGCTCCAGATATGGCTTTACAAAGGGCGGCATCTCGTCCTCTTTTATAGGAAGATTCAAAGCGTTTGGATAGCTGATACCCCTGGCTGCCTCAAGTGCCTCGCTCGCCGCACCCTCCGCGATTTTCTCCTGTGACTCTTCCGTATTGGCTCCCAGGTGTGGAGTTACGGTGACGTTATCCAGTTCCAAAAGTTTGTTGTCGGTTGCCGGCTCTTTGGCAAAGACATCTATTCCGGCAAATTTCACCTTACCGCTTTTTAGACCCTCATAAAGCGCCTCTTCGTTATAAAGCCCGCCTCTGGCGCAGTTTATCAAAACCACGCCATCTTTCATCTTGGCTATCTCTTCTTTGTCTATCATATTGATAGTCTCTTTGTTTTTCGGAGTATGGATGGTAATGATGTCGCAGTTTAAAATATCGTCGAAATTGCTGGTATATTTAACTCCAAGATTGGTGGCTTTCTCAGGTGGTATATAGGGGTCGTACGTGATAACGTCCATCTCAAAGGCCAAAGCCCTTTTTCCAACACGGCTTCCTATGTTTCCAAAACCTATGATACCTAACTTTTTGCCTTTTAGCTCGTTCCCTATCCAGGCCTCCCTTTTCCAAATTCTTTCCAGTTTAAGCTGGTTATGGGCATACGGAAAGGCTCTCATACAGGCAAGCATATGGGCGAAGGTGAGTTCCACTGCTGCAATCGTGTTGGCAGTAGGAACGTTCATGACGATTATTCCTCTTCTGCTACACTCCTCGATATCCACATTATCAACACCAACGCCAGCTCTGACAATGGCTTTCAGTTTCTTGGCATGCTCCAGAAGTTCCCTGTCAACGGGAGTGGAACTTCTGGTGATTATCACATCCGCATCTTTTATCACCTCATAAAGAGGCTCTCCCTTTGGAACCTCAGAGGCATCCACATACTCTATATCGCTCTCTTTGGATAAAATCTCCTGGGCCTTTTTATGCAGATGGTCACATACAACTATCTTCTTTTTTTCCATATCCACCCTTATTTGTCAAGCTTTTCTTTTATGATATCACCCAAAGTTGTAGTGTCATCCTCTTGATTAATCTCTTTTAGGGCCTCTTTCTCTTTCATCCTGTTAAGTCTTCTTACCGATACTCGCAGCCTGTTGTTTTTAGGGTCGATAAAAGATATCACGCCCTCT
>JAMOUF010000202.1 GCA_027068245.1 Campylobacterales bacterium
CGTTTTTTATATCGTCTTCGAAAAGCACAACCACCGCCTTGCAGTTTTTGTGGTGTATGCCGGCCATCTTTATCGTCTGGGGTTTTGTGGTGTCGGCCGAGATGGCTGGCACTTCGGGGATAAAGTTTTCCAGCTCTATCTCCTCTACTTTGCTCTCGTCCTTGTCAACCACCACTATCCTAATCTCCTCGTTGTTAAGACGGTTTATGATCTCTTTTGTCACGTTGTTGTATCCAAGGACGATGATGAAGGGCTCCCGGATCTTCTCCACTTTGCTTCTAAATTTCGCCACCGCCAGCTCACGGGCCAGCTTCTTGTCCTGGATGAGGGCTACGATGTTACCGATACCGTAAAACCATCCTACCACCGTCAAAAAGATGCTGAAATTTACCCAAAGCCTTTGTGGGTATGTGAACTCGTATGGTATCTCGCCAAACCCTATCGTGGTAGCCATATAACTTACGAAGTAAAAGGCGTCGAAAAAGCTGAAGTAGTAGATGTTTCCGCTGTCATCACGCCCTGGAATCAGCATCATTCCCAAAATGGAGATGGAGAAGGTGATAATGATGACGAGGATGGGAATCCTCATCCTGTGGATAATAATCCAGGCGCTGTTGGAGGTTTCCATAACTACCTTTTGGATTTGATGGTGTCAGCCACGAAGAGCAGAACCGAAACCATATTAGCCAGCAGCGCTCCGCCGCTCATGGAGATAATGGCTACGGTGGACTCTATATCCAGCCCGCCCAGCACATATTCAGCGTAGGCCCAAACCAGTGAGGATCCAATAAGCTGGATATCGGCCACCAGGCTGGTAGCCAAAAGCACAGAGCCCAGCTGGGTTTTATCTCCAAGTTTCAGCACCGTGGCTATAAGGTTTATAACGATTGCCGCAAAAAGCTCCCATTTGCTGTGGTATTCGATATTTGCCGGATTTCCGTAGAAAAACCCGAAGTTTGTAGTCATCGCCAAAATTATAAAAAATCCGCTTATTACCTTTTGGGTATTCATAGAACTCCTTTTGGGATAGTTTAAAACTTTCTTGCTTATAATTTTATAAAGGAGAGTTATGAAATACAGCGCCGGTATCCTGCCATACAGGATAAAAGATGGGAAAATAGAGGTCTATCTGCTCCATATGGGCGGTCCTTTTTGGAAAAAGAGAAAAAGAAGCTGGACTTTTGCAAAAGGGGAGGTCAAAAATGGTGAAGAGCCGCTGGAGGCCGCAAAAAGGGAGTTTTTCGAGGAGACGGGTAAGAGGATAGATGGGGATTTTATAGATTTGAATGAGGTTGTGGCAGGCTCCAAAACAAACCGTATCTATGCTATTGAGGCCGATTTGGATACGGATATAAAATCGAATGAGGTGAAGTTGGAGTATCCCAAGGGCTCTGGCAGGTTTTTGATCTTTCCGGAAGTTGACAAGGCGGAGTGGTTTGGTATGGATGAGGCTAAAGAGGTGGTGGTAAGCTCCCTCGTGCCCTTTTTGGAGCGGCTGGAGGCTACTTTGAGAAATGGACGGTAAATCGGTTTTTTCCCTCGCTGTATCTATAGTTTAATTTAAATCCGTGAAGTTTTAAAATATTCAGCACCAGGTAAAGTCCCAATCCAAACCCGCTTTTGGGATGCTCTTTGGTAAAGGCCTGGGTGTAGTACTCCAGCTCCTTGTCAAGTTTTGGGCCACTGTTTATGAAAGTTACCGACCCATCCTCCACTATGACCTCAATCGGAAGGGAGGAGCTGTATTTTAAAGCGTTGTCCAAAAGGTTTTTAAAGGCGATGGTCATAAGTTTGTAATCCGCTTTTATATATGGATTCGATTTTACGGTGATAGAAATATCTTTTTTGTCGAACATTCCGATATTTATCGCCTCGTCCAGGATATCCATAATCTTGAGTTTCTCGAAATTTGGCTTTATTTTGGAGTTTACCGCCTCAAGAGCCGCAAATTCGTTTATCAAAGAGTTGAGTTTTTCGAAAATGACGATAAGCCGCTCTTTTTGTTTGGGATTATCTATCATCTCCGCCGTGATTCTCCCTTTTGTTATGGGGGTTTTGAGTTCGTGCATTATGTTTCTTAGCAAAAGCCGTCTGGAGTCCTGGATGCTTTTTAAAGACTTTGCCGCCTCCGTCAAAGCTCTCGCCACCTCGTTTATCTCTTTGGAGCTTTTTATATCCAGATCTATATCAAGGTGGCCCTGAGAGAATCGCTCTATCTCTTTTGTTATCTTTTTCAAAGGCCTCAGTTTCAAAATCACAAGTATATAGACTACCAGCAGCAGTATCATCATAACGGCGAATATGGCCGTATAGAGGATCTTGTAGTCCTCGGCAGATGAGATATCCTTTATCAAAAGGGTGTTGCCAAGGCTTTTTACGAAGATATAGTAGTCGTTGTCATATTTTAAAAGAATTATCTCCCCAAGGGGCATAACCCGTCTTTTAAGCATTTTGGCCCCTTTTAAAACCTTGATAATCTCTTTTGGGTATGTCATAAGCACCATATCTATCTTTTCCAGATCTTTGCTCAGCTTTTGGATGTCACGGGTTTTGTTCAGCTGCCAAACCAGGGTCTGGGATATGAAGTTGAACCTTTTTTCTATCCGGATATTGGATGAGGCTTTGAGGTATTTTAGGGATAGAAAATATGAGGCCCCAAGGCCTATGAAGGCCAGAAGAAATATAAACGTGATCCAAAAAAAGATAGATATTTTTCTCATGGAACGAATTTATACCCGATACCTCTGACGGAGATGATATGTTTTGGGGACTTTGGATCCTCCTTTAGTTTGTTTCTGATGCGGCTTATTATAACGTCTATGGTTTTCTCCGAGGCCCTGTCGCTAAGACTTTCACAAGAATATATCAGCTCCTCTCTGTCTATGGGCTGGTTTGGATGCTCTATAAGAAAGCTTAGAACCTCGAATTCCGCGGGTGTCAGGTTTAGGGGCTGGTTTTTGTAGTATATCTCTCTTCTATTTTTATATATGGTAAATTCGCTCTTTTTATCCTCCCTTCTCTCCCTTCTTCTGGTAATCGCCTTTAGTCTGGCCTCAAGCTCTTTGGGGTCGTAGGGCTTTGGGAGATAGTCGTCGGCTCCAAGCTCCAGTCCCAAAACCTTGTCGCTAAGATCGCTTCTTGCGCTGGAGATGATGATGGGAATGTCGCTAAACTCCCTTACCTTTTTTAAAATCTCCAGTCCGTCCATCCCAGGAAGAGTAAGATCCAGTATAAGAGCGTCAAAATCTTTTATCCTCAATACCGACAGAGCGATAAAAGGGTCTTCATAGTTCTCTATCTCGATACCGTATTTGACCAGGTATTCGCTAAGAATTTCAGCCAGTTCCGCATCGTCCTCGATCATTATAACTTTCATAAAGCAGCCTTTAAAAAGAGGCCGAAGCCCCTTATTTTATAACCAGAATCAGTGGAATTCCCTGTCTTTTTACATAGACCCTGTATGGGGGTTTGTATTTTTTGACGGCCTTTTTCAAATCATCTATGTTTTTAATCTCCATATCCTCTATCTGGATTATCACATCACCCGGTTTTATACCGGCTTTTTCAGCTTTGCTTCCCTCTTTTACGTCTCTTACGAACACCCCTTCCACGTCGCTTGGGATATTATACATCTTTCTTATACGCTCATCAAGGTTTTGCGCCTCGATGCCAAGGCTGCTTTCACTGTTTAGGCTCTCTGCTGTGCCAGGACGCTCGCCCAGTTTCACCTTTGTGGTATAGACCTTTTTGTTTCTTTCATACTTTATCTCCACCTCTTTGTTTGGAGGGTATGAGCCGATAACGGTTTTAAGCTCGTTGGCGTCCTCTATCTTTTTGCCGTTTACCTCGATTATCAGATCCCCTCTTTTAAGACCGGCTTTCTCGGCGGCGCTCCCTTTTGTCACGTCGACTACCAAAGCACCCTCTTTGTGCTGATAGACATCTTTTAAATCCCCTTTCAAATCCTCTATCATAACGCCAAGATAGCCTCTTTCTATCTTCCCTTTTTCCACCAGCTTTTTAACCACATCTTTCATCATATTTGAAGGAATGGCGAAACCTATACCGTTGTTGCCACCGCTTCTGGTTATTATCGCGCTGTTGATACCTATAAGCGCCCCTCTGCTGTCTACCAAAGCCCCGCCACTGTTGCCCGGGTTTATGGCGGCGTCGGTTTGGATGAAGTTCTCATATGTATTTATACCCACGTTTTGTCTGTTTAGAGCGCTTATGATTCCCTGAGTGACCGTCTCTCCTATCCCAAAGGGGTTTCCGATGGCGAATACCACATCTCCCAGTTTGATTTTGCTCGAATCGGCTACCTTTATCGCTTTTAAATCCTTTTTGTCGATTTTAATCACCGCGATATCGGTTAGGGCGTCTTTTCCAATCACCTTTGCCTTGTACTCTTTATCGTCTCCCGGAAGTGTTACGGTGATTTCATCCGCATTTTGGATAACATGGTTGTTCGTGACTATATATCCGTCACTGCTTATGATAACCCCTGAGCCCAGACTTCTTTGAACCCGGTTTTTTGGAAGGCGGTTTTTAAACATCGGTCCGAAAAACTGCTTGAAAAAGGGGTCGTTTAAAAGAGGCATATTTTGCATATGGGGCATCTTTATCTTTTTTTTGGTTGAGATGTTTACAACTGAGTCTTTAGCCTTTTTTATGGCGTCGTAGTAAGATATGACTATGTTGTCGCCGCTTTCAGGCATTACCCTTTTGAAATTGCTTGGGGCCTCGTTGAACTTGATTGTGGCCGCGCTTAGCATTATCGCCGTAATCGTAGAAAGTATGATAACTCTTTTCATCTTCTCTCCTTTTTTTTGATGATATAATCTTATTATATTAATTTAAACAAAAATAAATCAAATCTTAATGAAAGGTTAATAAATGCTTAAAAGCATAGTCAAAGAGGCGGGAGAGATACTAAAGAGCGGATATTTCAAAGATAAAAAGGTCTCCTTCAAAGGGGATGTGGATCTGGTTACGGAGTATGATGTAAAAATCGAGAACTTTTTAAAGGAGCGCTTAAAGGGGTATAGTCTGCCAATTGTAGGTGAGGAGAGTTTTGAGGGGGAGTATCCCCACAGCGCAATTTATATAGACCCGATAGATGGCACCACAAATTTCGTTCACAATATCGCCTATACCGCCATATCCGTTGGTATCTGGGAAGATGGCGAGCCGGTGGAGGGAGTTGTCTACAATCCGATATTGGAGGAGCTTTTTTATGCTAAAAAGGGTGAGGGGGCCTATCTAAACGGGCAGAAAATTGAGGTAAGTTTGCATAGCAGGCTCATAGACTCACTTATAGCCACCGGTTTTCCATATACCAAAACCAAGATGGGAAAGGATTTTCACTTTGTAATAGAGTCTTTAAAAAACATCTTGCCAAAAACCCGTGACATAAGGCGGCTTGGAAGTGCGGCCATAGACCTTTGTTATGTGGCCTGTGGAAGGTTTGCGGGGTTTTACGAGGTAAACCTCAAGCCTTGGGACGTGGCCGCAGGGGTGCTGATAGTTAGGGAAGCCGGCGGAAAGGTTACGAACAACGGGGGCCAAAAGTATCGGTTTGGCGATATTATAGTGGCTACCAACGGCAAAATCCACGATGAGCTGTTGAAAAACCTGGCTTCTTACTAAGACTTTGCCTCGCACCATCCCAAAAACTCTTTGTATTTGGGTATGAATAGTATATCTTTTGGTGCAATATCTATATTGAAACTTTTTAGAAGTTTCTCTCTTGCCTCCTTTATCCTCCAAAAAAAGAGCAGGTCCCCTTTGTATGGGGTGGTCGTCCACTCGCCCACTCTTAGCGTCATCTCCCATTCGTTGGCGATTTTGTTTTGTATATCTGTTATATAAGGCTCCAGCACCGTGCCTTCCAAAGCTTTGTGCTCATACTCGGCAAGCCCTCTGGCAAAGGAGAGAAGGGCGGTTTTGATATGTATAAGGTTGGGGGAACTGATGGTAAAATCCTCTATGACCCCTTTAAAGACCTCCTTTTCAAAACGGCTTGTAAACTCTTTTTTCTCTAAATCGAACTTCTCTACATAGACCCTCTCTATACCATTTTCATCGAGATAGATTCTATCCGGAAGCTCAAGCCCTTCCAACAACGGATGCTTTTTGAAGACCGCTTTTTTTATATCCTTTGCCAAAGATTTGATTTTCGGTTTTGTATCGGCGCTGAGAATTATCTTTTTCACCAGATTTTCCAGGCTTTTGTCCTTTTTTATATAGTAAAAGAGTGCCGCACTCTCTATGGCCTCCACTATCTCGTTTTTAGGCAGGTATGGCCCAAGGTCGTCCCGTAAAAACTCATCTTTGTAGCTTATGGCGTTCCAGGCTATCAGCATCAGGGAAGCTCCGCCAGGGTTTTATCTATCTTTTGGGCTATATGCTCATCGAACAGCGCTATGGAAGGAACCATCCACTCCATCTTGTAGCGCTCTTTGTTATCTTTGTTCGGGCCGTAATAGGCCAGTGATATTCTGCCAAAACCCATCTCTTTTTCTATTTTTTTCGCCTCTTTCAAAAACCTTCTTATAACGGGCGGAAGCTCCTCGAAGCCCCTGGGTTTTCCCTCTTCGCCCTGGTGTTTGGCCACCGTGGCGGCACTTCCCAAATCTTTGAGGTTTTCCAGCAGATGAATAAACCTGTGCTTTTTCAAGTAGGCCACAAGCACTGAAGCTGCGGGTATGCAAAGAAGCTGCAGGTTCTCCTCGTCTCTTAAATCCACGCAAAGATGGGCGACGCCCTCTATCATCTCGATATGTGCGAAAACCTTTTTGTTTTTGGGAAGCTCCTTTAAAATCTCCAAAACCTCATACTCGGCTCCATCAACGCTGTATCTGGCCCCTTCCTTTTTATCCTGGGACAAAAAATACCCCTCCTGGGCGTTCTTTTTGCCAAATACCAGGTCAAAACCCCATTTTTTCAGCGTTTTGAGTTTGAATTCCCGCTCTTTTTGCGGCTCCCCAAGGGTTTCAAAGACCAGGGTGTTAAGAAGCTGCGCCTCTTTTATCTCACTAACCATCAGTTATCTCCTTTTTTTAAAGCTATTATGCCATTTGCCGTATCCGGATGCAGTGACTTTAGTTGCTTATAGCAGCACACCTTTTAGCTCTTTTATAATCAGATAGGAGGTAACCTCCTTGACCCCTTTTGTATGCAGTGCCACATCCATGGCTTTCAGAGCGCTTTTTTTGGAGTAGACCTTGCCAAAAAGCTGGACCTTTCCATCTTTTACTATCACCAAAATAAGCGTTGAGGGAATCTCTTTTTCTCTTAGATATCTATACTCTATCTGGGTTTTTATAAGCAGATCGTTTCTCTTCTCCACTTTTTGTGCGTTTTGGACCCTTTTGTAAAAGAGGGTGAAACTATCTTTCTCCTCGGGAACCGCGCTTTGGGTAGTGTCCGAGAGCTCTTTTAGGGTTTTTTGGGATTTTTCGAGCAACAGCATAAAGCCCTGCAGCGCCTTTTCCAGCTCATCTGCCGGGTCCGTTGGCTGCTCTTGTGCCAGCAGCGAGATGTTTAGTATCAAACCTGCCAGTAGACTACTTATTAATCGCATCTTTTGCCT
>JAMOUF010000203.1 GCA_027068245.1 Campylobacterales bacterium
CATACCAAATTTCCAACACCCCGACCAGACCGCGCTCTTTGCTTTGAGCGAACTTCTAAGCAGCGGCAAGAGCAGCAGGCTGTATAAAAAACTGGTGGACGAAAAAAAGATGGTAAATACTATTTACGCCTACAATATGGACCTGAAAGACCCAGGGGTGTTTCTGTTTTTGGCCGTTGCCAATCCACAGATAAAGGCGGAGGATATAGAAAAAGAGATTTGGCAGGAGATTGAAAACATCAAAAAGGGCAAGATAGAAAAAGAGGAGCTTGAAAAAATCAAGATAAATACCAAAGCCGATTTTATATTCTCTTTGCAAAACTCCAGCGAGGTTGCCAATATCTTTGGGGAGTATCTGGCAAAAGGGGACTTGAAACCCCTCTTAACATATGAGGAAAATATTGATAAACTTACACTTGAAGATTTAACCCAGGTGGCAAAGAAATATTTTACGAAAAACAACTCCACCACCCTTATTTTGAGAAAGGACGGCAATGAATAGATTAAAAGGCGCCATGACCGCTTTGATAACACCTTTTAAAAACGGCAAACTGGACGAGGCGAAATATGCCGAGCTCATAAGACGCCAGATTGAAAACGGCATCGACGCGGTAGTGCCCGTGGGAACCACGGGAGAGAGTGCGACGCTGAGCCACGACGAACACAAAAGATGTATAGAGATAGCCGTGGAGGTTTGTAAAAACAGCGACGCCAAGGTGATGGCGGGAGCTGGGAGCAACTCCACCGCAGAAGCCATAGACCTGGCCTCTTTCGCGCAAAAAGCCGGTGCCGACGCGATTCTTAGCGTATCGCCCTACTACAACAAACCGACCCAGGAGGGGCTTTATCAGCACTACAAGGCGATAGCCGACTCCATCGAGATACCGGTGCTTTTATACAACGTTCCAGGAAGAACCGGAGTGGATATAAAACCCCAGACGGTTTTTAGACTCTTTGACGAGGTGGAGAATATCTACGGCATCAAAGAGGCCACAGGCTCCATAGAAAGATGCGTGGAACTGCTGGCAAAAAGAGAGGAGCTCTATGTCATAAGCGGCGACGACGCCATCAACTACCCAATAATCGCCAACGGAGGCATGGGGGTCATAAGCGTTACGGCAAATCTTCTTCCGGACAGGATGAGTATGCTGGTCCATGCGGGACTTGCGGGCCAGTTCGATACGGCCAAGATGATAAACGACGAGCTTTTCGACATCAACAAAGCCCTCTTTGTGGAGAGCAACCCCATTCCCATAAAGGCGGCTATGTATATAGCCGGGCTTTTGGATACTTTGGAATACCGCCTACCACTGACCCCACCCTCCGCCCAGAGTATGAAGAGTATCGAAGAGACTTTGAAAAAGTATGAGGTGGTTAGATGAGAAAGACACTTGTTGTAAGCGGCGGAACGAGAGGGATTGGCAAAGCGATAGTGGAGCGGTTCGCCAAAGAGGGCGTAGATGTAGCCTTTACATACAACTCCAACGAGGAGCTGGCGCAAAACATCAGCGATGAGATATCCAAAAGATACGGAGTCAAGGCAAAGGCTTATAAACTTAACATTTTGGAGCCAAACGACTACAAGGAGCTTTTTAAAAAGATAGACGAGGATTTTGAGAGGGTGGACTTTTTCATCTCCAACGCTATCATATCCGGAAGAGCCGTCGTTGGAGGGTTCGGGCCCTTTATGAGACTAAGGCCCAAAGGCCTTGGCAATATATTTACGGCAACGGTAAGCGCCTTTGTGGTAGGAGCCCAGGAGGCTGCAAAGAGGATGGAGAAAACCGGAGGTGGCAGCATCATCAGTATGAGTAGCACCGGCAATCTCATCTATACGCCAAACTATGCGGGCCACGGCAGTGCCAAAGCGGCAGTGGAGACTATGGTGAAGTATGCGGCACACGAGCTTGGCGAAAAG
>JAMOUF010000204.1 GCA_027068245.1 Campylobacterales bacterium
GGTGTTCGCTACCCGGATATACTTTAAGTTTTTTCAACATGGATCTGCCAAGTTTCGTTTTTGGCAGCATTCCTCTGGTTGCCAGTTTGAAAAGCTTCTCTGGATTTTTCTCTCTAAGCTCTGCCAGTTTCTCACTTTTTACGCCGCCAAAATACCCGGTGTGCCTGTGATACTCTTTGTTCTCTTTCGCGCCTGTCACTTTCACTTTGGAGGCGTTTATAACAACCACATAGTCACCGCAATCAACGTGCGGTGTGTAGTAAGGTTTATGTTTGCCTTTTAACAGCGAAGCGATCTCGGTAACTATCCTACCGAAAGTTTTGCCCTCCGCATCGATAACATGCCACTCTCTTTGAACCTCATTCGGTTTGATCATCTGTGTAAATTTCATACTATTTCACCCTTTATACGGTTTTGATGAGTGTGATTTTACTTTTTTTTAGCTTAAATACTACTTAATTTCAGTGTTGTTTAAGCTTTTTTCACCCATTACCCTTCGGGTGGAGAGCTTATAGGTTTTATACCTGGTGAGATTTGAGTCGGATATTTTAAATATTATATTCCATCTGCCCTCCTGGGAGATATTCAGATCTGTTATATAGGCTCCATTTTCAAAGTGGGCCTTACTCTTTTTATCAAACTTCGTTGTAAAAGGCCTTGTCAGAAGAACCTCCACATGAGCTCCTGTAAGAGGTTTTGAGGTATTTCTCTCTTTGACAAATAGAACAATTTGGTTCTTTCCAGGATCCAGTTTTCTATTTTTCAGCTCCAAAGTATAGAGTTTGTCGAACTCTTTTTTCTCTTTTTCTATATTGTAAAAATTCTTATCCACATCCTGATATTTCATCATAAAACTGTTATCCATCTCAACCGGATTGTCTATGGCCGTTTTTACGGTCCAAACTCCAAGGGTTATGGCAAAAACAACCAGCGCGAAGATAAAGTGTGGCCAGTAATTGCTCTCTTTTTTACTCATTTTTTTATGTATCTCCTATAGACGAAATTCATCAAAATCAGTGCAAGTGTGCCATAAAAAAATATTTTTAACAAAATATATATATTTTTATTTGTACTTCCAAAGCCGCTTTTCAGTTCCACACCATAACTCTTCGCAATCTGCTCGGCTATGTCCGCATAACCGTTTAAAAGAGCGGCCTCTACTGCAGCCTGTGGATTTTTTGAGTGAGACTCAAGCAGTGGAATAATGGTTCCGCTCCATGGAAAAGGACTGAGTATCTGCTCCTTGTCAAACCGTTTTTCCAGATCTTTTGGCTTGGAAAATATATCGACCTTATGCTCTTTTAGTGCAAAAGTGAGTATTACAAATGGGGGTTCCAGCTCCTTCGCCAGCATCGTTTCATAATCTTTTATCTTTTTTACAGGCATATTTTTTACAGCCGCAAGGTAGAGTTTGACCCCGGTTTTTTTATAAAGCTCTTCCGCTATTTCGTTGATTTTGTTTACGGTTTTGGATGGAAGAATGTTTTCGTTTTTTATGACGAAGTTCGTAGAGGCAAAGAGAGTCAGCGTAAGGAGGGCAAAGGCCCCCAACTTTTTAAAGCTTCCCATCAACCAACGAAGGCGTGATTTGGAGTCGCTACCGCCCAAAGTGTGATTATCGCCATGCCAAACAGCATCCAAGCGATAATATTTTCTAATTTATCAACCATTATATCCTCCTATTTTTCAACGAATTGCCATTTATGGAGGGTATCCCCACCAACAGGCTTACCGTGAATTACAATATGCGGCTCATTTCCAAGATCTGGCGCTATCATTTTGATGCCAAAAGGATCTTTGAGCTCATAGTTTTGCTGTGCCGTGGCAGTCTGCGTAATAATCGCGGCATATGTCAAATAGGCCAAAATACCTAAAAGCAGGGCTACGGCTATAAAGTAACCCCCAAGTCCGT
>JAMOUF010000205.1 GCA_027068245.1 Campylobacterales bacterium
AATATATATCCGGCCAACACCGTCCAGGCATGTCTCATATGGGCCCCGAAGGTATATATGCCTTTAAGCCTTCCCATGACGCCAACTCCGGCCGCGCTGCCGAAGCTGATAAGGCTTCCACCGATACCGGCGGTAAGCGTAACCAGCAGCCACTGGTCCTTACCCATAGGAGGGTCGGCTTTCAGTATGGCGCTCATAACGGGCACGTTGTCTATAATGGCCGATATGAAACCAACGCTTATGTTGCCTGCGGTTGGACCTATCAAGTCGTAAAGCTTTACGATATACTCCAGATACCCCAAAAAGTGCAGCGCACCAACCGCGCTCAGTATCCCGAAAAAGAACATCAGCGTATCGTTTTCAACATTTTTCATATTCACATAGACATCGAGCCTGTCATGCTGATATTTTCTGGTATGAAAATATGAATACATCTTCAACAGCGCAAGTCCGAACATCATACCCCACATAGCCGGAAAGTGGAAAAACTGGTGTCCCATCACCGCAAAAAATATGGTAAACACACCCAGCCATATCACAACCTTGGCTCCGGGTTTTAGCTCCACTTTTGGCAGGTTCGCGTCAAAATGGGGTTCGCCCTGGGGCACATATCTGGCAAGCAACCACGCGGTAAGCAGCCATCCGGCTAATGCCGGCACGAAAAGGTATAAAAAGTCCACGAACTCGCCCTTGCCCGCAGTCCATGCCATCAAGGTGGTGATATCCCCAAAGGGCGACCAGGCACCACCTGCGTTGGCCGCAACCACGATGTTTATGGCACCGGGTACCAAAAAGGCGATGTTTTTTTTGTCTATCGTAAAAAGAACGGTGGAAAGTATCAAAGCCGTAGTCAGGTTGTCAGCAACCGGGGATATCCAAAAGGCCAGCGTCCCGGTTATCCAAAAGAGCTTTTTATAGCTGTAGCCCTTTGAGGTGAGGTTGTATTTCAACACATCGAAGACCCGCCTTTCTATCAGCGTCTCGATATATGTCATAGCCACGAACAAAAAGAAATATATCTCGGCAATCTCCAGTATCAGATGCTCCATCTCCCCGTGAAGCGGGGCCGGGTCCAGATGGTTTATGGCAAAATATATCCCTATCAGCATAAACATCAGCGTTCCGATTAAAAGCGCGGGCTTAGCCTTGTTTATCCTGAACTTCTCCTCGGCCGCTATGAAGTAGTAGCCGACGATAAAAATTACCAGGTTTAGATAACCAACCCAGGTATGCGTCAAGTCAAGCATAGATTCTCCTTAATTTTCTATATAGTGTGCGCCGATGGACTCTTTTCTCTCCAGCGCGCTTTTTATAATCTCTTTGGCGCTCAAAGCCCTTAGCCTAAGCAGGTGGCCTATATCGCCTTGTAACATATCCTCCACACTCCCCAAAGCCTCCTTGAGCTCATCGGTATGTCTGATAATTCCAACCTTCTTCCACATCATCTCCCGTAAAAATCCCTTCTTCTTCTTGTCCCCCTCTTTGATTAGTTCCAGTTTTTGTGGCCTGAACTCCCTGAACTTGAAATCGAAGGGCCTAAAAAGCGTATCCTCCACGGCCCGCCTGGAAAAGACAAGCCCTTCGAGCAGGGAATTGGAAGCGAGCCTGTTGGCGCCATGAACCCCGGTGCAGGCCACCTCCCCTATGGCATATAGATTCTCATAACCCAGAACCTTTCCGAAAAGGTCCACCTCGATACCTCCCATCATAAAATGAAAAGCCGGTGATATGGGAACTTTATCATAAGGGACTTTAAATCCCAGGTTTCTGAAAATCATATAGATGGTAGGAAAGCGTTTTTTAAAGAACTCCTCGCTGAAGTTTTCAAAGGAGAGATAGACCCTATGGCCCTTTTTCTGGTGGCGGTAGATAGCTCTTGATACAATGTCTCTGGGAGCCAGCTCCCCTTCAGGGGTGTAGTCGAACAAAAACCTCTTTCCGCTCTCATCCACTATCGTTGCCCCCTCACCTCTCAAAGCCTCGGTTAGCAGATATTTTCTGGCCCTTTTGTTGTGGACGAAAACGGTGGGGTGGAACTGGGTAAACTCCATATCTTTGAGTTTTATGCCCTTCATCAGCGCCAGCCCCTGGATATCGGCGCTTATCTTCTTGGCGTTGGTGTGGTATTCATAGAGCGAGCCTATGCCGCCGCTGGCCAAAATTACGTTTTTCGCGTACAGATTGTAATCTCTATCTCCCTCTTTTACCCGCACTCCGTGACAGACGCTATCCTCGCACAGAAGGTCGGTGACTATCACGCTCGATTTTAGCTGGGCGGTGGTGTTTTTTAGCAAAAATTTATGCAGCTCCCGGCCCGTGGCGTCTCCTCCGGCGTGCAAAATCCTGGGCCTGCTGTGGGCGGCCTCCTTGGTAAAGAGCAGATTTCCCTTCTCGTCCCTGTCAAACTCGAAGCCCCTTGCCAGAAGGTCCTCTATAACCAAAATGGAGTTTCTGCTGAGAATCTCCACGGCCTCGTAGTTGCAAAGACCCGCCCCCGCTTTTAGGGTATCCTGGATATGCAGCGGTATGTCATCCTCGTCCACGGCCGTGGATACGCCACCCTGGGCGTAGAAGGTGTTACACTCCCACACGGGCTCTTTGGAAAGAATCAGAACGCTTTTGCCCGCAGGGATGTTCAAAGCCGCGTAAAGCCCGGCTATTCCGGCTCCCACTATGATATAGTCGTATCTCAAGATTTAACCTCTTTTTTCTGATAATATGGGTCCGCCTTGTATCCGCATCCGGACAGAAAAGCTGCTATAATTACGATATGAAAAAAATAGACGACATACTTCATAATCTCTTTTCCAATAAAAATTTTTTAGAACAGCAGTGCTTCAACAGGCTTCTAAAGGCCCTGCCGCACACAACCAGGCAGATGGTCTCACACATTTACAGAAGGGACAGGGTCCTCTATTTCGTGTTGACACATCCCGGTTATCAAATTGAGTTTAATTATAGTAAAAAACTGATAAATGATATATTAAACAGACTTAAAGAGATAGATGGAAGATGTAAGGCTCTACAGATAGATGAGATAAAGGCGTATGCCAAATTCATCCCCCAAACAAAGCCCAAAAAAAGAGGGCTCCAAACCTACAAGGAAAGGGCCAGTGGAGAGTTTGAGATTGAGACGAAAAATCCGGACATAGAGGAGATTTTTCAAAAAATCAAAGAGGCCATAAGGAAAAATGGAACTGATAGATAGACTCAAATCCCTTCCCGACAGCCCCGGCGTATACCACTACTTCGATAAAAACGGCAAACTGCTCTACGTGGGCAAGGCTAAAAGTTTGAAAAAGCGCGTCAGAAGCTATTTTAGGCTCTCACCCCTATCACCGGCTCCAAACCTGAGCCCCAGAATCTTCAAGATGATAAGCGAGACAGAGGATTTGGACTATATAGTGGTAAACAGTGAGCAGGACGCGCTGATTTTGGAAAACTCCCTCATAAAGCAGTTAAAGCCCAAATACAACATACTTCTTAGAGACGACAAGACATACCCCTATATCTATATAGACCTGAGCGAGGAGTTTCCAAGACCCAAAATCACCAGAAAGGTGGTAAAAGGCAACGTGAAATATTTCGGCCCTTTCCCATCCGGCGCCAGGGATATCCTGGACTCAATATACGAGCTTTTCCCTCTGGTTCAAAAAGATTCATGCCTAAAGGGCAAAAAGGCCTGCCTCTTTTTTCAGCTCAAAAAGTGCCTGGCTCCCTGCGAGGGAAGAGTAAAGAGCCAGACATACCTGAAAATGGTTCATGAGGCGATAGAGCTGATACACAACAAAAAGCTTTTGATATCGAAACTGAAAACGAAGATGCAGACCCTCTCACAGGAGTTGAGGTTCGAAGAGGCAGCCGCCATCAGGGACCGGATAAAGAACATCGAGGCCACCAACCTGCAAAGCGAGATAGATTTGGCCTCTCTTAAAAACCTGGATATATACGCGATAGAAGAGGAGGAGAACCAGGCCGCGGTGGTCAGGATGTTTTTAAGAGATGGCAAGGTGATATCGAGCAGCTCCAACAAGATTAAGTTCGACAGGGGTTTTGACAGGGACGAGGCCTATAAAAGGGTACTGCTGGAGTTTTACCAAAGCCAGACACCCCTTACCTCCACAAACATCATAACCGCCCACGACTTTGCCGAAAGGGAGGATTTAAGCCGGTTCCTATCGGAAAAATTCGGCAAAAAGATTGCGATAGAGGTACCCAAAAAAGGCAAAAGAGCCAAACTTACCGAGCTGGCCAGGCTAAACGCAAAAGAGCTTTTGAAGATGAAAAAGGAGGAGGATTTCATACTTTTTCACATAAAAGAGCTGCTTGAGCTGGAAAACACCCCTTACAAAATAGAGGTCTTCGACAACTCCCACATAAGCGGCTCCGTTCCAGTTGGAGCGATGGCGGTATTTGAAAACGGCGGATTTCACAAACCCTCCTACAGGCACTACAACCTCAACGGCCGGGACGAATACTCACAGATGAGGGAGCTGATAACCAAAAGGTGCGAAAGTTTCGAAAAAAACCCGCCGCCGGATATGTGGCTGATAGACGGTGGAGAGACTTTACGGAGGCTGGCCGAGGATATAGCGAAAAGTTTCGGGGTGGATATGGATGTGGTAGCCATATCCAAAGAGAAGATAGACGCCAAGGCACACAGGGCGAAGGGAGCGGCGAAAGATATCGTATACGCCTCCAACGGGGTTTTCAAACTCCCCTCCAGCGACAAGAGGCTCCACTTTTTGCAGCGTCTGCGGGACGAAGCCCACAGATTCGCCATTACATTCCACAAAAAACAGCGCTCCAAAAAACTCAAAGAGATGGAACTGCTGAAAATCAACGGCATAGGAGAGGCCAAACTAAAAAAGCTCCTGAACTATTTTGGGACATTCGAGGAGATAAAAAAAGCCTCAGTGGAGGATATTTCCCAGGTGCTTAACAGAAATGACGCCATAAAGATAAAAGAGCACTACAATTAAATAAACTTTTTACTTTTTTATGCAATAATTATTAGAAATTATATAAAAGGCGATTTAAGTGGTTCTTTACGACTCGAACAAACATCTCATAGCCATCAGCGACAACACCCTGGAGACTCTTGGGTTTAGATCTTTGGAGGAGTTTAAAAGAAGCGTAATGGATATAGCGGAGCTTTTCGTAAAAAAACCCGGATATATCCATCAGTTCAAAAGTTTTCACTGGATCGACTACATCCTCACAAACTCCACCGTAACCCACAGGGCGGTTCTAAAAACGAAAGATGGAAGAGAGTTTGAAGTTTTCGTAAACGTAAACCAGCTTTACGGTCTGGAGTATAAAAACTTCTATCTGGTAACTTTCGAGCCAAATACCTACGACGAGTGCATAGTGGAGCCAAAAGAGAGCCCCTCGGTAAAAAGAGCCCAAAAACCCGAAACGGTGATACGCAAAGAGGAAAAAACCGTACAAATCCGTCCCCAGCCAAAGGAGTTTGAAAAACCGGATTTGGAAAAAATCAGCGAGGAGCTGAATCTAAGCGAAGAGATAGTGGTGGATTTTATAAAAGAGTTCATCAACCACTCTTTGGAGAGGGTGGAGGAGATAAATTCGGCCGTAGAAAAAGGGGATATTCAAAAGTTGAAAAACATTATCCACACACTAAGAGGCGTCAGCGCCAATCTGCGCCTAAAACCGGCCGTGGAGATTCTCAAAAAAAGCAAAAACGCACAGGATTTGGACCAGCTTATCGATATTTTGGAGGAGTTTTACAGCTACATTCTCTTTTTGGCCAAAGAGCTGGGCATAAAAACCGATAAAGATGTGGTGTTGAAAAAGAGAGTCGTGCAACAATGCGAAACAGAGGCCCTGAACCTGTCGAAAAATGAAAACGCCGCGGAGCAAAAGAGTATGGAACCAAAAATAGAGAAGGTTACAAAAGAGCTCGGTATATCGCTGGAGGAGTACCGGGAGTATCTAAAAGAGCTGATAAACGAGATAAAACTCAACCTTGCGTACAACAATTTCAACGAGCTGCACAAGCTCGCATCCTTCGCCAGAAACCTCTACCTGCAGGAGTGCGCCAAATATCTGGACCAGGTAAGCATCAACCAAAACCCCCAGCTGGTGAAACAGTGCGTACACGACCTGGAACAGCTCAAAAAAGAGCCGAACCCCTTCATAGTCACCGTGGAGGATTTGGAGGACTCTTTGCAAATGATACAGATAGACAAAAAGGACTTTACTGAAATTATCGAGGATTTGATAATCGAGCTCAAAACCTTGAAAGATATAAAGATGAGAAAAGAGAAGTTTTTGAAAAAGACCAAACAGCTTAAAAGCATAGCCGAAAGCCTGAGGCTTAGCAATCTGGTTTTGCTGATGAACAATATTTTGTCCAACTATCCCCTGGATAAATTTATGTTAAAACAGCTTGAAGAGGCTATCCAGTCATTGGAAAAGAGCGTTAAAGAGATGCAGGCCGGCCGATGAAAAACCGACTAAGAATCATAAGTCTGCTGCCGATTTTCCTGCTGTTCGCCATTTCAGCATATTCCACATACTATTTTGCCGTAAAATTCAGAACATATACCGGCTTTCAAAACAGTTTCAGCCAAATAGAGACGCTGGACCAGGCCCTGATAGAACTTGGCAAAGAACGAGTACTCACGATTTTATACCTGAACAAAAAGATACCCTTTGACCGGCTTCAGCAGCAGTACGGGCAGACGGACGAAAAACTCGAACTTGTCAAAAAGTATTTTGCCAACAGCTATCCCAAGGAGATTTCGGCCCTCTCCATCATAAAAATAGCCAGACAAAAATGCAAAGAGGGTAGCGACACATTAAAAAACATCATATATGGCCTCTATACCAACGCAGCCACAAACTCCATTTTGAAAATCATCCAGAAACTCCCCCAAAACATCGACGACAGTGACATAGTACAAAAATACGCTCTACTGTACTCCCTTGGCACTGGTATCGACAGCAGCTCCGTTGAGTCCGGGTTCGTGGTGAATTTTCTGGTGAACAAAAAACCCCTTGGTACGGAGGCGAAAAAACTGTGGCTATCCTACATCGCCAAATCCGATATATTTTTAAACGAGCCGGTTTTGGACCCATACCTGGAAACCATAGTCCAGCGGGAGCGTTACAGCAAAAACATCATGGAGATTTATAACAGACTCCGGACATACAGGGTGGAGATTTCCGACAACAGACCCGTGGACTACAAGGAGTGGATAAAGATAAACGAAGAGAAGATTTTGGCCTTTTACAACAGCTCCAAAAAGCTCTCCTCGTTTATAAAAGAGGATTTGAAAAACCGTATAAGGTTCATCACCACGGCTCTGGCCATATCGTTGCTTCTGCTGCTGCTCTCAATTGTGTTGATGGTGGTCAGTTACCTCTTTATCAAAGATATCACCTGGAATATCAAAAAGCTGGAAAATCTCTTTAAAAAGGTGGCCATCTCCGAGGATATATCCAAAGAGGACAGAGACCTGGTCAACAAGA
>JAMOUF010000206.1 GCA_027068245.1 Campylobacterales bacterium
CTTTTACAGGGGTATTTGGCCTGTATCCCAAATCTTTTTGCAACGCATGCGTATCGGCCCAGGTGGCGGGCACGTCGCCCGGCTGCAGAGGAAGCAGGTTCTTTTTGGCCTCGCGGCCCAAAACCTCCTCGATAGCCTTTATAAAGTCCATAAGCTCCACCGCAGAGCCATTACCGATGTTGTAGACTCTGTAGGGAGCTTTGGAGCTCGCCGGATTTGGGCGCCTTCCACTCCAGCACTTATCCTTTTTCGCCACATTGTCTATAACCCTTACCACCCCTTCGACGATATCGTCTATATAGGTAAAATCCCTTTTCATCTTTCCATAGTTGAACACGTCTATCGGCCTGTTTTCCAATATGGCTTTTGTAAACAGAAACAGCGCCATATCCGGACGCCCCCAGGGGCCGTAAACGGTAAAGAACCTAAGTCCCGTTGTGGGAATGTTGTAAAGGTAGCTGTAGGTGTGGGCCATCAGCTCGTTGCTCTTTTTGCTGGCGGCATACAGGCTTATTGGGTGGTCCACGTTGTCCTCCACGCTAAAGGGCATCCTCTCGTTGAGCCCGTATACGCTGGAGCTGCTGGCGTATGAGAGGTGCTCTACCTCATTGTGGCGGCAGCTTTCAAGGATATTCAAAAAGCCCACTATGTTGCTTTGGATATAGGCATCCGGATTGGTAAGAGAGTATCTAACCCCGGCCTGGGCCGCCAGATGGCAGACCCGCTGTGGGCTGTGCTCTTCAAATATTTTAGACACCGCCTCCTTGTCCTCCAGGTTCACTCTGTAAAATGTGTGGCTTGGATACTTTTTCGAAATATAGCGTTTGCCGAACTCGTAATCTTTCTCCTCAAACCCCAGCTCTTTTAGCCGGCCATATTTTACCTTTATATCGTAGTAGTCGTTGATATTGTCGATGCCTATAACCTCGTCGCCTCTTTCAAGCAGCCTCTTTGCCAGGTGAAAACCTATAAATCCCGCCGTTCCGGTCACTAAAATCTTCATTCACTCTCCAGTAGTTTTTTTGCCGCCTCTACAATCTTTCCAGGCTCTATCTCTTTTATGCTCCCATCCTTTTTGTCCCAGTTGCACAAATCCACCTCTTTTGCGCTGATGGCCCTGTTTTTTGGGGTTTGAAACATCAGGTTTGGGGTGGTGTATCCAAAGAGCACCACCGATTTTTTGTTCAACCCCCAGGCCATATGCACCGGACCCGTATCGCCTCCTATAACCAGGTCGGTTTTCGATATGAGGTATTTTAAATCATTTAAACTTAGTTTTGGCAAAATTTTTGCGTTACACTCTTTGGCGATTGTTTCGGCCACCCTTTTTTCCTCTTCGTTTCCCCAAAGCAACAGGGAGTTTGCGGGGAGACTCTTTATAACTTCCACATATTTTTTGGGAGGGTAGTTTTTGTTCTTTACCGAGGATGAAGGGACATAAAGAATGTTCGTTCTATCCAAAAGGGCGTCGATATGGGAGTAGTTTTTGCTTTTGTCGAAAAAAAGCAGAGGCTCTTTGTTTAAGATATCTGTATGGGAGTAGTCAAATCCAAAGTATTTGGAGATTAACTGCATATTTCTATCGACCACGTTTTTTTCACAGGGCACTACAATCCTGTCGGTATAAAAAAGAGCGGCCAGGCTCTCTTTGACGCACCCTATCTCCCTTCCCACCCGCTTTTTGGAAAGATAGGTTCCTATCAGGGCCGATTTTATAAGGCCCTGCAGGTCGAACACCACATCATACTCTTTTTTCAGCCCCTCTTTTATAGACCGAAGTTTTTTTATGGAGAAATCTTTTTTAAGCGATTTCAAATCGATATCCAAAACCTGGTCTATATGGGGGTTGTGCCGCGGCAGCTCTTTGAACGCGGAGTCGGTGACCCAGGTTATGTGGGA
>JAMOUF010000207.1 GCA_027068245.1 Campylobacterales bacterium
GAAAAAAAGTAAAGGTGTAGAGTGGCAAGAAGAAGGATTACCCATTCCAACACTTATTAAGCATTTAAATAAAGGGACTTATTGGGCTTGGGCTATTAATGGCTTTCTTGGAACAAATAAAAGCCAAAAATTTATGAATGACATAATAGCCAGAATTTTAATTACATTTAAAGACTTAGAGCCTGAAAGATTGGCTTGGAAGCCCACCAAGCTTTTAGATGATAAAACCGCACACGTTTTGAAAAAAGCTTACTCTTTGAAGCTTTTTTCAAAGCAACTTAGAAGCCTTGAAAAAAAGAAGTATATTCCCAAGAGAGCCGAATCGTTCGCTGACTTTACCTTTTGGGCTATGAAATTGTGGGCGGAAGATGAGATAAGGAATTATGGACTTATAGCTTATGAAAGGTTTGAAAATTGGGCGTTATCTCAATTTGTTCACAAGGAAAAAAGCACAATAAGAGCTAAAGCTCGCTCTATTTGGAATTATTACTATGAGAGAGATTGGGAAATTACTCAAAAAGAAAGAAAAACAATGCAAGAATACTTGGAGGCTACCAAAATGACAAGAGCTGAAAATATGAAAAAACTTAACCAAAAAAGAGAAGAGGAAAGCTTTAAAAAAGTAATTAATCTTATCACGGGATTATATGCGGACGAATACAAAAAGAAAAGTAGCGGAAATTGGAACTTTAGCAAGATAGCAAAAGAGCTTGGACTTCATAGAGAAACCGTTGCAAAACATATCAAAGCTTTTGAAGCAAAACTAAAAAATCCTACTGCAAAATAACCTCCTTTTCTTCTTTTTAGGATAATGCACCTGCAACACCGAGCGAACCCCCTATTTAGGGGAGTTCGTGTAGGTGTATATGGAATATGCTCCGCGGGCGTTCGTGTAGGTGCGTCACGCTTTTGTTTAAAAAAAGGGATATAACATCTATATCCAACGCTGTAATAGCGGGATTTATATTGATATGGAGAGAAATGAATAAACTATAAGCACAATATAAGCCATATACTCATACCAAAAACTGCAGGGGGAGGATAAGAGCTGCCAACTCTTAGACCTCCCCTGTATAGGTGCGATTACACGACCGCCAATCGTGTGTAGAGCCTATACTCGTTCGGCTACATGCATAGAAATATGCTTGTGTAGCTGAGATGGGGGCTGTGGGGTGAAATTCCCTGCTTCTACCCAATGCAAAATGAATATGGGCGACCGGGAAAAAGTGGATAGTTACCAATGCGACTATCTGCTCGTTTATGAGGAAGTGGTGAAAATCCACCCCGCGGAGGTAGTTCGAAAGGCTACAACGCTGGGCGCGACGGGGGAGGCAAGTGCCGAAAGGTAACTGCTAAATAGCTCAACCCGTAAAGGTCCTGGAGCAAGGTCCAGACTAAAGCCGCTGATTATGAAAGCGGCAATCGCGTAAAATTGGTCAATATGACCGCCTTGATATGAACCAAATAACCCACGGATATGAAGCTATCTATCCGAATGAAAGCTACTAAGTAGTAAGTAATCGGGGGCTTGCATATTCTACCCGCATTAGGTAGATAGTGGATAACTCCAGTTCTAAGTCAAGGTATGAAGAACCTCATAAACTATGTACCGGGCAAGGGCGTAGCGAGTAGTGTCGCCGCCTGAGAGGTGTGCTGATTAGAGTTTGAAAGCAAATGCGGGGGTGTCGTGTTTGCTTGAGAGCGTGCAGGTGTGGCAACCTGCGTAAAAACGCCACTCAAAAGGCACTGCGAGGCAGTTTTTGGTATGGGGCTGGCAACCCCTTAAGAGCTTTATTCCTAAAAAAGAGAAGAGGGAAGAGCTTTTAAGAGGTTGCCAGTGCCGAAAGGTTAGTAAAATCCCCCGAAAGGGTGGCATACACTCGAAAGAGAGGT
>JAMOUF010000208.1 GCA_027068245.1 Campylobacterales bacterium
GCCCGTATTCAACCCCTTTTAGACTGTAATAACTCTCAAGCTGGGGCGTTATGACCTCTATCTCCACACCACAGGCCTCTTTTATCTCCTCTATCACCTCTTTGGCGTTTTTCGCCCTTCTAAAAGCCTCGGTGGCAACGGCTTTGACCTCATCAAGCTCCCTTAACTGGCACAGCGCCTCTTTTATACGCTCCTTTGCCCTATCGGATATAACCCCTCTGCTCTCAAGCTCCTCGGCCGTCCTTACTATCCACTCCCTCTCAAAAACGGGCTCCAGCGTATCGCAATCTATCTTGACGGCCCTAAGAGAGTTCGAGCCGATATCCACGGCTATCATCAACGCTCCTCGAAAAAGCGGTAACCGTTGCGGCTAAGAAGCGAGCGTATCTGCTCTTGATGCTCCCGCCCCTTGGTCTCAAGAGCGATGGATACGTTGGCGTCTCCAAAGGCGAGTTTGGCTGAAGTCCTGTCATATCCGATAGATACGATATTGGCGCTAACCTGTGCCAAAAGCTGGGTCAGTTTCATCAAACTGCCGGGTTTGTCTATCAAAGTGACAATCAGCTTCATCTTTCTGTAAGACTTTATAAGCCCTTTTTCTATGATAACATTTAGCATCGTCACATCTATGTTTCCACCGCTTAAAATTACGGCAACCTTCGCGCTATCAGGAAGATTTAGCTTGTCGTATAACAAAGCGGCCACTCCTACGGCACCCGCACCTTCGACCAGAAGTTTCTGGTTTTCAAGCAAAAACAAAATGGCGTCGGCTATCTCCTCGTCATCCACCTCAACCATATCGTCCACGCTTTTTAAAATGATATCCAGCGTCTTTTTTGAAGTATCCCTCACCGCTATACCGTCGGCTATGGTCCTCACATCGGTGCTGTCTACGGGCCGGCCCAGCAAAAAGGAGTTTCTCATCGCAGGAGCTCCCGCTGCCGTAACGCCTATAACCTTAATATCCGGGTTTTTCTGCTTTATGGCGCTCGCTACCCCGGCTATCAGCCCGCCGCCTCCCACGGGAACCACCACTGCGTCCAAATCACTGATTTCTTGCAAAATCTCCAGAGCCACCGTCCCCTGTCCTGCCATCACATCATCGTCTGCAAAGGGGTGTATGAAGACTTTGCCCTCACTTTTGGCATACTCTATGGCATACATATAGGCCTCGTCGTAGTTCGAGCCGTGCAACAAAACCTTGGCACCATATGATTTTACGCCGTTTATCTTTGTAAGAGGGGTATTCTCCGGCATAACGATAGTCGCGTCAACCCCGTAGTAACTGGCGCTGAAAGCCACTCCCTGGGCGTGGTTTCCTGCACTCGCCGCCACCACTCCGCGCTCTTTCTCATCCTCACTCAGCCTGGAGATTTTATTGAACGCGCCGCGTATCTTAAAAGCACCAGTGGTCTGAAGGTTCTCCTTTTTTAAAAAGACCTCCTTTTTAACCCTTTTACTTAGAATCGGGGCGTATGCGAAGGGGGTTTTAACCACAACATCTTTTATACGCCCATACGCATCCTCTATTTTGTTTAAATCTATCATACAGCGCCTATCAGGTTCTTATGGTCCACCATGGTGCAGCGGTTTTGCACCACTTTCATCCCGGCTTCCCTGGCCATTGCCGCAGCCTCGTTGTTGACAATACCTGCTTGAAACCAGACCACATCCACGTCGCCTCTTTTTATGGCCGCCTCTACTATAGGCACCAAAGCGGCCGGTTTTCTGAATACATCTATCATATCTATCTTGAAAGGGACCTCTTCCAAGCTTTTATATACCTTCTCACCAAGTATCTCATCCCCTTTGGGATAAATAGGGACTATTTTGTATCCCGCCTTTTGCAAATAGGAGGCAACCCTGTGACTGTCCTTTTGGGGATTTGGCGAAAGCCCCACTACGGCTATGGTTTTTACGCTTGATAAAATCTCTTTTATCTCATCCAAATCTGCGTTTATTTCGGGAAATTCACACTCCATCTATATCCTTTTTTGCCGAATTTTATCAAAATTTCTTTTAACAATCCCTTGGAATGCTAAGCAGTTTCACGATATACCTTCTTAGGGCCTCTATCCGGTTTTTGTCAGCCGGGTGGGTAGATAGAAATTCCGGTATCTTATGTTTGTTCTGTGCCATCATCTTCTGCCAAAACCTTATGGCCTCATAAGGGTTGTAACAGGCCTTATACATCAAATAGAGCCCAAGCTGGTCGGCCTCGTATTCGAACTTTCTGCTAAAGGGGTAGATAACCCCATACTGGGCCGTAACACCATAGGCCAAGTCGAAAAGAGGGCCCCATTTGGATCCGGATATATGCAACCCTTTTGCCAAAAGCTCTTTTGAGAGGTTTCCAATCATCGCCATGGAGACCCTCTCACTGCCATGCCTTAGAATCGCGTGGGCCACTTCGTGCCCTATGACGGTTGCCAGCTGGTCGTCGTTCTCAACCAGCTTCAAAAGGCCGGTATAGACGAATATCTTTCCACCAGGCAGACAAAAAGCGTTTACCTGCGGAGACTCCAACACGTAAAACTCCCATTTAAATCCCGGATGAAACTCCTTCTCCGCCACTTTGGCTATCCGGGTTGCGACCCTTCTTACCATAGCGTTATAATGTGGGTCCTTGGAAATTTTCGCTTTTTTCAGTATCTCCTCTTTAGCCTGCAGCCCCATCTGCACCTCCTGGCTTGGAGATATCAAAAGCAGCTGGTTTCTGTGGGTGTATGGATTTTTGGAACAGGCTATAAACGTAAGTGCGGCAAATACTACCAGAAGAAGTTTTTTCATATCGCCCCTTTATAATATATTAGCCGGGGTCAATACCCCATCATAGCTAATATATTATAGGCAAAAAATGCTAAAAGCCAGGCTAAAACGTTTGGATAGACGGTATAAAATGTCCTCCAGGCCCACTGGGGCACCTCTGCGTAAAAGGTACTCATAGCGGCGATACATGGAGAGTAAATCATAATGATTATAATAAGGGCGATGGCCGCCTTGAAATCGACGTTTTGTCTCAGTTTGGCTATAAGCGTGCTGCTCTTTTCGTCCGCCTCTCCCACCGCATAGAGCGTAGCGAGCGTTGATACTACCACCTCTTTTGCCGCCAGACCGCTGACGGTGGCCACGCTTAGCCTCCAGTCAAATCCAAGGGGAGCGAAAATTGGCTCTATCATTTTGCCAAAACGCCCCAGATAGCTGTTTTCAAGATTTTTTGCGGCAAGTTCGTTATGAAGCCGCACCTTTTCGCTGTCATCTTTTACAAGCTCCATCTTTTTCTCATACTCATTCACCAGATTCTCATTTACCGGATAGTTGCTTAAAAACCAGATAATCATCGCCGCGCCCGCTATAAACGTCCCCGCCTTTTTTATAAAGAGCTTGGCTTTTATGTATAACTCCATCAAAAGCACCTTTATGGAAGGAAACCTGTATGGAGGCATCTCCATGACAAAGGGCTCCGGCTCCCCTTTAAAAAGAAGCGTGCGTAAAATCTTTGCCACAATAAGCCCCAAAAAGGCGCCGGTTAGATAGATGATAAACAGTATGTTGCCGGCACTGGCCGTAGGGAAAAAAGCCGCTATAAAAAGCACATAGACAGGCAGTCTGGCACTGCAGTTCATAAAACCCAGTATCAGCATGGTAATGAGCCTGTCTTTTGGATTTTTCAGCGTCCTTGCCGCCATATAGGCCGGAACGGTGCAGCCAAATCCGCTTACAAGCGGGATGAATGCCTTGCCCTGGAGCCCGAACTTTTTCAAAAACCCGTCCATCAAAAAGGCGGCCCTTGCCATATATCCGGTCTGCTCCAGAAGGTTCAGCCCCAAAAACAGAATCAAAATATTTGGCAAAAACATTATAATCGAACCTACCGCAGGCACTACGCCGTCTGTGATGACGCTGTTTATATCTCCCGGCGGCAGGATATGTTTAAGCCAGTCGGCGAAGTTGGTAAAGGCCGCGTCGATATAGTCCATGGGAATGGAGCCAACCTCGAAGGTTATCTGAAACAGAGCCCACATAAAAAACAAAAATATGGGAAGCCCAAATATTGGATGTATCAAAATTTTGTCGATTTTATCGGTCAGGGTCTCCTTTCTTGGCAGCTGCGCTACTTGCATAACTATACTTCTGGCTATAGCCGCCCTCTCATCCGCCAACAAATCGGCCACGCTATCTACATCAAACTCCATCTTGAGTCTTTTTATACTTTCGCTCAAAGCCTCGTGAAGCTCCAGAAATATCGGCAAATCGTGAACTATTTTATATATGTCCTCATCGTTTTCAAGCAGCCTTATCACATAGAACCTGGCCTTCTCTTTGGTGTTGAAATGGGGAGATTTGAGTAAAATTTTCGTTAGGTTCTCTATCTCCTCCTCAATTTTCTCGTTATAGTAGATGTTGCATCCGCATTTTGGAAGTTTGTAGGTGTTGATAATCTCATCCACCAGCTTGTCGACGCCCTTTTTCTCCTTTGCAGACGTTAAAATGACGGGAATTCCCAAAAGCTTGGATAGTTTTTGGCCGTCGATGTGCCCGCCCTTCTCTTCAACCTCGTCTATCATATTCACGACAAGTATCATCTTCTTTCTCATATCGATAAGCTGAAGCGTGAGTATCAGGTTTCTTTGGAGCACGTTTGCGTCAACCACATTTATGATAAGGTCGTAATCCTCATGGATAAGATACCTCTTCGCCACCTTCTCCTCGGGCGTATAGGCGTTTAGGGAGTAGATACCGGGCAGGTCCACTATCTCGATATCGTAATCGCCTTTTTTTATAAAGACCTCTTTTTTCTCCACCGTCACCCCGGCAAAGTTCCCCACATGCAGCCTGGCTCCGGATATGGCGTTTATGATGGAGCTTTTGCCAACGTTTGGCTGTCCGACCATTACCGCTTTTATCTTCATTTCTCAACCTCTATATGGTCCGCTTCCTCTTTTCTCAAAGCCACCCTGGTCCCCTCCACATCTATCTCCCAGGTCTGCTTTTTCAATGTATGGTCCAAAAGTTTGAGCCTGTTGCCTTTGGCGATACCCATGGCAAAAAGACGGCTCTTTACCGGCTCCTGGGCGCTCACTTTGGTGATAACACCCTCCTCGCCTATTTTCATATCGCTAACTCTCATTTTTTTCTCCGTTTTTAATAATATATCTGAAATATACATAAGAAAAGCTTTGATTTAACTTAATTTTGATAATCATTATCATTTATCCATATACTCTCCTTTAACACCGTATAAGTATAATTCCACTACCATTTCGCCAAAAAAAGGAGGATATATATGAAAAAAATCGCGGTTATCGCACTGTTGGCATTCGCCCTTTTCGCAAGCCAGGAGGCTTTTTACGAAGATGACATAACTCCCAAAGAGGCTTTTGAGATGCAAAAAAAAGGAGCCGTGATTATAGATGTTAGAAGCGCTGCGGAGTATCTTTATGCGGGGCACCCAAAAGGTGCCGTCAACATTCCAATATTTGAATTTAACTACAGCCCGAAAAATATCGATATCCGGATAAAAGCCTCAAAAATGGAGCAAAGAGGAAAAAAAGCCGATTTGCACAAACTATACGATATCACGCCCATTGAAAACGGAAAGTTTTTGGAGGATGTGAAAAAACTATACTCCAAACTCAAACCAAAAGAGATAGTAGTAATTTGCAGAAGTGGCGCAAGAAGCGAGTATGCGGCGAACATTTTGGCCAAAAACGGATTTAAAAACGTCTATAATGTAGAAGATGGGTATATATTTGGATGGAAGAGGGATAATCTTCCATCCGTAACGGAGTAACTCAACCCATATTTTCCGTCTGGTTGTGAAACTCCATCAGCTTTTTTCTCACATCCGCTATCATAGCGGGCGTGGCCTGTGGAGATTCGAGCCAGACGGCCTGAAAATTCTCTTTGGTAGTTGTATATACGCTCTCGTTTAAAAAGGCGCTGTACTCTTCTATGTTTTTACAATATCTCTCCTCCCCTGTCTCCTTGTTTACACACCGAATAAGCCATCCTCCCATCTTATCGGGAACTATTTCCGCTTCCACAATCAAAATATCTTCGTTCTCACTCATTTTCCTCTCCTTTTTTTATAGTTGCAACCCTCTGTCCAAACCTTACTCTGTCGTTGGGTTTGACATCCAAATCCACCAGCCCTTTTTCGAAAAAGAGCACTATGGTCGAACCCATCTTGAAATATCCAAGCAGTTCCCCCTTTTTCAGCCAGAGGTTCTCATACTCAAATACCCGAACCTCTCTTGCATGGTTGGTCTCAATCCTCTTTTCAAATACCAGCGTCATCTTTCCCACATTCAAAGCGCCCACCAGCACTATGGTTACCGCCCTGCCCTCTTTCGTAAAACACTCCAGAATTATCCGCTCGTTTTGGATAAAGAGGTTCACCTTTTTTCTAAGAAACCTCAAATTTACCGGATAGAGCTTTCCTGGGATATGTATCACCCTTTTTATCTGCAGAGTATAGGGCATATGATATCTGTGATAATCTTTTGGCGAGAGATAGAAGTTGATATACTTTTCCAAATCATTTCTGTATCCGGATTGTAAAAAATCCTTTACGCTATACCCCATCCCTTTTATCTGCAAAGCCCTGCCATGCTCTATATCTCCGCACTGGGTCACCAGAGCGTCACAGGGTGATATGACCGCATCCTCGCTCGTATCGATACGACGCTCCACCTCCAGTTTTCTCGTAAAAAGCTCGTTCAGGCTTTTGTAGCTTTGGGGACTTTTAAACTCCCCCATATCCAGCCCCAAAAACCTCACATAAGAGCGGTTGATAACTTTTTGTATCACCGGATGGAAGCTGTGGCCCGCGAACTTTCCGAACCCTTTGGATATCAGATTTGTCACCACTCTTTTTCTCATATCACTCCTTGGATTTTGGTAAATATATCAAATTTTGGGTAAAATCACAACAATAAAACAGAAAGGTTTCAATGCTTAGATTTGCGCCAAGTCCCACAGGAGATATGCATATCGGCAATCTTAGGGTAGCCATCTTCAACTATATCGTCGCCAGACAAAGAGGCGAGAGGTTTATAGTAAGAATAGAGGATACCGACACAGAAAGAAATATCGAGGGCAAAGACAAAGAGATACTTGATATTTTAAAAAAATTTGAGCTGGAATTCGACGACGTGATATATCAAAGCGCCAATATGAACTTTCATCAAAATTTCGCATACAAACTTTTGGAGCAGAAAAAAGCCTTTGCCTGTTTTTGCACCAAAGAGGAGCTTGAGGAGGAAAAAGAGCGGGCCAAAGCTCAAAGAAGAGCCTACAGATATAGCGGAAAGTGCGAGAATCTCTCATTGGAAGAGGCCGCAAAAAGAAGCGGTAAATTCGTTATCCGGATAAAAAAACCGACAAACGATATTGGCTTTGAAGATATTATAAAAGGGCCGATGAAGTTT
>JAMOUF010000209.1 GCA_027068245.1 Campylobacterales bacterium
GAAAGAGCGATGAGGCAGGAAGCCGTGGCGGGATAATCGGCGTTGCCATTATGGGATTTTTGTCCGCTTTGATAGTTGGGCCCTGTGTGGCTCCGCCGCTTGCTGGAGCACTTATATATATAGGCCAGACGGGTGATGCGCTGCTGGGTGGGCTGGCACTCTTTGTGATGAGCCTTGGAATGGGGCTGCCGCTTCTTATAATAGGAACCGGTGCCGGTAAATTTATGCCAAAACCGGGTGGCTGGATGGAGGCCGTAAACAAAGTGTTCGGCGTTGTGATGCTGGGAGTTGCCATCTGGATGCTAAGCAGAATTTTACCTGGGAGCGTCACGATGCTGCTGTGGGCTCTGCTCTTTATTTTCAGTGCGGTATATCTCAGGGCTTTTGAGAGCATAAAAGAGGGGGACCACTGGTTTAAATATTTCAAAAAAGCTCTTGGAATCTCACTTTTCATCTATGGACTGTTTCTCTTTTTCGGCTCCTTTACCGGAGCTACCAATCCCCTGGAACCTTTGAAGGTGTTTAACAGACCCCCCTCAGCCGGCACATCTACCCAGCAGCATGAAGTTTTTAAAGAGATTAAGAATTTAAAGGAGCTGGATGATGTTCTAAAGCGGCATCATATCGTTTTGGTGGATGTGACGGCCAAATGGTGCGTAAGCTGCAAGGAACTGGAGGAGTATACCTTCAGTGACGACAGAGTCAGAGCCCTGCTGGGAAAGATAGCGGCATACAGATATGACGTTACGGACAACTCGGCTGAGGATAAAAAATTTTTAAAACGGTTCAATCTCTTCGGCCCCCCGGCAATACTGATATTTAAAGATGGTAAAGAGGTGAAGAGGTTTATAGGGTTTATCGATGCGGACAGACTTGTTGAAGAGTTGAAGGAGGTAATGTGAAGGGTTTGATTTTTGTCTCTATTTTTATTGCGTCTCTTTTTGCGGCCGATTTTGAGTGGAGAGGGTATGAGGATGGGCTAAAAGAGGCTCAAAAACTCAAAAGGCCCATTATGGTGATGATAAGCCAAAAAGGGTGTATTACCTGCGACTATATGGAGGATGTGGCCTTTGAGGATGAAAAACTTGCCGAATATATAGAAAACTTCTGGGTTCCGGTGAAAATGGAGATAAAAGAGGCGATAAAGCGTGGGTTCAAGGCCTACGGGACGCCCACTTTCTACTTTTTAAACCACAAAGGCGAAAAAATCTCCAGAGCCGTTGCCGGCGGAGCGAACGCCAAGGTCTTTTTAAACAAGCTGAAAGAGGTTAAAAATGCGCTATAAAAACGCCCGTTTGGTAGATCCGGATGGTATCAGAAACGGGGGCTTTGAGATTAAGGATGGCGTTATAAAAAGTGTGGGAAAAAGGGAGGATGGAACGGATCTTGGCAACAAGATGGTTGTTCCAATGCTTTTGGATATGAATGTCTCTTTGTATGAGGAGAGGCTAAGTAGCCAAAACCTCAAAAGGCTTTCTCAAAATGCCGTAAAAGGGGGTGTGGGCGGTGTCAGCATCACTCCTACCCTGGCAGAGGAGCTAAATGACGAGATACATCTGGAATTTTTGAAAAGCCAGTGTCTGGATATCGACATATATCCTTCGATTTTGGCTACAAAAGGGGAGGGTTTGAGTGAAATAGCCACACTCTCCAAGAAGTATGGCAGACTTTTATATGTGGATTCCGATACAAATCCCTATCTGCTGGCAAGAATATTCGAATATGCGAAAATGCTTAAAATTCCTCTGAAAATCGATATACAAAACCGAATACTAAAACCCCTTGGAGTTATGAACGAGGGTGAGGTGAGTTTCAAACTGGGACTTGGGGGCAGAAGTAAGCTTGAGGAGTATATGGAGGTTGCCAAGATTATTGAATTTAGCGAATT
>JAMOUF010000210.1 GCA_027068245.1 Campylobacterales bacterium
AGGATATCGAAAATACAATAGGCCTCGACTGCACCGACGCCATCGAGGTAAGCGCCAAAACCGGACAGGGTATAAAAGAGCTGCTCGATGCCATCATAGAGAGAATCCCATCTCCCAAAGGAGACCCAAAAGCTCCGGCCAAAGCACTGATATATGACAGCTGGTTCGACAGCTATCTTGGGGCTTTGGCTTTGGTTAGGGTATTTGACGGGGAGATAAAAAAGGGTGAAGAGGTGCTGGTGATGGGTACCGGCAAAAAGCACGAGGTGTTGGATTTGATGTATCCCCACCCGTTGAAACCTGTAAAGACCAAGGCTATAAAGACCGGAGAGATTGGCATAGTTGTGATGGGGCTTAAGAACATAGGCGACGTTCAGGTGGGCGATACGATAACCGATGCCAAAAACCCCACAAAAGAGCCGATAGAGGGTTTCGAGGAGGCAAAACCCTTCGTATTTGCCGGGCTCTATCCCATAGAGACGGACAAGTTCGAGGAGCTAAGAGACGCGTTGAACAAACTCAAACTAAACGACGCCAGCATCACATACGAGCCCGAGACCTCGGCGGCCCTTGGTTTTGGTTTTAGAGTGGGGTTTTTGGGCCTTTTGCATATGGAGGTGGTAAAAGAGAGGCTTGAGCGGGAGTTTGGGCTCGATTTGATAGCCACCGCCCCAACAGTAACCTACCGCGTCCAAAAAACAGACGGCACCACGATAGAGATACAAAATCCAAGCGAGCTTCCGCCGGTTCAGGAGATTGAGAAGATTTACGAGCCCTACGTAAAGGCAACCATCATCACCCCCACGGACTATCTGGGAAACGTTTTGAATCTGCTTAGCGAAAAAAGAGGGGTGCAGAAAAAGATGGACTACATCACCGAGGAGCGGGTGTTGCTGGAGTATGAGATACCGATGAACGAGATTGTGATGGACTTTTACGACAAGCTAAAAACCGTCACCAAAGGGTATGCCAGCTTCGATTACGAGCCCAGCGGTTACAAAGAGGGGGATTTGGTGAAGCTCGATGTCAGGGTCGCCGGCGAGGTTGTGGATGCCCTCTCCATCATTGTTCCCAAAGAGAAGGCCCAGTACAAGGGCAGGGAGCTGGTTAAGAAGATGAAAGAGCTGGTTCCAAGACAGCTTTTTGAGGTTCCCATCCAGGCCAGTGTGGGAAATAAAATTATAGCCAGGGAGACGGTAAAGTCCATGGGTAAAAACGTGACTGCCAAGTGCTACGGCGGCGATATAAGCAGGAAAAGAAAGCTGCTGGAAAAACAGAAAGCCGGAAAGAAGAGAATGAAGGCCATAGGAAAAGTCCACCTGCCTCAAGAGGCCTTTTTAAGTGTTCTTAAAATCGATTAGCCTTTTTCTGGCGCTCATCTTCATAGGCTGCGGGTTCAAAGGAGGGGAGGTCTACGTTCCAAAATCCGCGGCCCCTACGCAAAAGAAGCTGAAAATCATTATCGTAAACCGCCTAAATCCCCCCTGGGTTATAGGCAAGATTGGGGATAAACCGGTTACGGTAAGCAGCGATATCGGCAACTACATCAAAGCCAAATTTTTAAAATTGATAAAAAAGAGGGTTAAAGCCCAGATAGTGGTGGATATAAAGAAGTTTTGGATACAGGAGTTTAAATCCAAAATCTATGGCTATGCATATGTGGAGGTGACTTATAGATTCAAAAATGCAATCTATGTCAAAAAGATAGAGATAAAGCGTCTGGATAGCAAAGATATAGAGAAGATGGTCCAAAATATGCTCGATGAGATAGTCTCCATCATGAAAGAGAGTTATGAGATGTATTTTATGCAGTAGGTGGAGCTTTGCCCATATTTGCACCGGATGCCAGGAACGCTTTTTAAAGCCGGATATAAAAAAATTTAGACT
>JAMOUF010000211.1 GCA_027068245.1 Campylobacterales bacterium
GAGACCGTTTGGAGACAGGCAAATAAATACCATGTGCCAAGAATCGTTTTCGTAAACAAAATGGACAGAATCGGCGCGGACTTTTTCAACGTGGAAAACCAGATAAGAGAAAGACTCAAAGCAAACCCGGTTCCTATCCAGATTCCAATCGGCGCGGAGGATAACTTCAGAGGCGTTGTGGATTTGGTGGAGATGAAAGGAATCGTCTGGGACGACGAGACCATGGGAGCCAAGTATGAGGTCATCGACATTCCCGAAGAGCTCAAAGAGAAAGCCCAGGAGTATAGGGAGAAGCTTATAGAGGCCGTTGCCGAGACCGATGAGGAGCTATTGGAGAAATATCTTGGCGGTGAGGAGCTTACAACGGAGGAGATTAAAAAGGGTATCAAAAAAGGAACCCTCGATATGACTATAACTCCTATGCTTTGCGGAAGTGCCTTTAAAAACAAAGGGGTTCAAACGCTTCTTGACGCGGTTGTGGACTACCTGCCCGCACCTACCGAGGTAAACTGGATAAAAGGAATCGACCCGAAAACCGGTGAAGAGGTAGAGGTTGAAGCTAGTGACGAGGGTCCTTTCGCCGCGCTTGCCTTTAAGATTATGACAGACCCGTTTGTGGGACAGCTTACATTCATCAGGGTTTACAGAGGACAGATAAACAGCGGAAGCTACGTTCTAAACTCCACAAAAGAGAAAAAAGAGAGAGTGGGAAGACTTCTTAAGATGCACGCAAACAAAAGAGAGGAGATAAAAGAGCTTCCAGCAGGTGAGATTGGTGCGGTTGTGGGCCTTAAAAACACGCTTACCGGTGATACTCTGTGCGATGAGAACCATCCCGTGATTTTGGAGAGAATGGAGTTTCCTGAGCCCGTTATCAGCGTCGCGGTTGAGCCAAAAACCAAAGCCGACCAGGAGAAAATGGCTACAGCTTTGGCGAAACTTGCCGAGGAGGACCCAAGTTTCAGGGTTCATACAGACGAAGAGACCGGACAGACAATCATATCCGGAATGGGTGAGTTGCACCTTGAGATTATTGTTGACAGGATGAAAAGAGAGTTCAAGGTTGACGCGGAAGTTGGACAGCCTCAGGTTGCCTACAGAGAGACCGTGAAAACTCCTGTGGAGCAAGAGTATAAATATGCCAAGCAGTCTGGTGGACGGGGACAGTTCGGACACGTTTTCATCAAGCTTGAGCCTCAAGAGCCCGGAAAAGGTTATGAGTTCGAAAACAAAATCACCGGTGGTGTTATACCAAAAGAGTATATCCCGGCTGTTGACAAAGGTATCCAAGAAGCGATGCAAAACGGCGTTTTGGCCGGTTATCCGGTAGTGGACGTGAAAGCCACGCTTTATGACGGAAGCTACCACGATGTGGACTCCAGTGAGATGGCGTTTAAAATCGCCGGTTCAATGGCGTTTAAAGAGGCTGCGAAAAAGGCGAGCCCAATTCTTTTGGAGCCTATTATGAAAGTCGAGGTGGAAGTGCCTGAAGAGTATATGGGTGACGTTATCGGCGATATAAACAGAAGAAGGGGACAGGTTGCCTCTATGGAAGACAGAGCCGGAAACAAAATCATCACAGCTATGGTTCCACTTGCGGAGATGTTCGGATACTCAACCGACCTTAGAAGTTTTACGCAGGGAAGGGGAACTTACTCCATGGAGTTCGACCACTATGAAGAGGTTCCCAAAAACGTTGCGGAAGAGATTATCAAAAAGAGAAATGGCTAAGGTTATCCATACCGGCGTCATAGACGAGAAAAAGATAGTGGAGACCCTTCAAAAGGAGGGTTTCCACAATATCTTCAAACATAAAGACTACAAAGGCGTCTCATACCCCACACATACACATCCCTACTATGAAGTCAGATGGATTTTGG
>JAMOUF010000212.1 GCA_027068245.1 Campylobacterales bacterium
GTATTCCAAAGTTACCTTGACTCTTATGTACCTTAAGGGTCTTGAGCTGTATTTGACTATCTCTCTTCCCATAACGCGGGCATAGTTTTTGTACTCCACCACCTTCTCTTCGCTCTCTTTATATCTTGTCCTGCATCTTTTTACAACTTTGTATCCATCCCTTTTGGACTTTTCAGCCAGATTTTTACCCACAAGAGTGCCTATGATGGCGCCGCCAACCGTTGCCACATCCTTTCCGCTACCTCCGCCTATTTGATGACCCAAAATCCCGCCGGCGGCACCGCCGATAATAGCTCCTACCACATCGCCGTTATCATCTTCGTCTATCACCTCTTCCTCCCAGCACTCCTCGTAAGGAACCCTTTTTACCACAATTCTTTCCACTTCCACGCTCTTATATACCGGTACCTTTTTCGTAAAGGTTATAACCTCGGCAAAAAGATAACTCACCATCAAAGGTATGAACAGAACAGCTATTTTTTTCATATCTCTCTCCTTAATTTTTTGTATAATATATCAAAAAAACGTGAGGCAATTGTGAAATGGCGAAAAACCTTATAACAACCCGGGATTTGAGCAACGAGGAGATAGAGGAGATATTTGCGGATGCAAAGAATTTCTTAACCAAAACACCAGTACAATACCTTCAAAACAGACTAATCATCACCATATTTTTTGAAAACTCCACAAGAACGAGAAGCAGTTTCGAGATAGCGGCCAAAAGACTTGGCGCGGAGGTGGTGAACCTGGATGTATCCAAAAGTTCCACAAAAAAGGGCGAGACCCTCTACGATACCGCCGCGAACCTGGATGCCATGGGGCCGAATGCGATTATCGTCCGTCACAAAAATTCCGGAGTGCCCCACATACTCGCAAAGCATGTCAACTGCTCTTTGATTAACGGAGGAGACGGGGCCCATGCCCACCCCACTCAGGCTCTTTTGGATATGTTTACGTTGAAAAGACATCTAAAAGAGTTATCCGGAAAGAGAGTCGCCATAGTCGGGGATATAAAAAACAGCAGAGTGGCCAACTCCAACATAGAGCTGCTTGAAAGATTTGGTGCAAAAGTCATTCTGGTAGCCCCTCCCCAGTTTCTGCCTAAAACCGACCTCCCCTGCAGCTACAGCCTAAAAGAGGTGATTGACGAGGTAGACGCCATAATGAGTCTTAGAACCCAGACGGAGAGGCACAAATACCCGATATACGCCTCTTTGAAAGATTATGCCAGGGATTTTTGCATAACAAAAGAGCTGATAAAAGACAAAAATATAATAATTTTGCATCCAGGCCCCGTTCACAGAAACATCGACATAAGCGACGAGGTTCTGGCCGACAGCAGATGCAAGGTGCTGGAGCAGGTCCAAAATGGTGTGGCGGTAAGAATGGCGGTACTAAAAAAACTTGTACATGGATAAAATCTCATATTATGCAAAACGAGGCATTCCTTTTCTTTTTATCATAGACTACAAAAAAGAGCGAATAATCGTAGAAAAGCTGGAGGAGCTGAAGGATGTGCACTTCAAAACCCCCCTGCTGAAAAACTATACCCCGCCTTATAAAAAATATCCGAAAATTTTAAAAAAAGAACCAATAACCTTTGAAAGATACAACGAAGCTTTCAACAGGGTCATCTCCCATATCAAACGGGGAAACACATATCTTTTGAATCTCACCTTTCCTACAAAAATAGAGACCGATACCTCGCTGGAAGATATCTTTTTCTCCACAAAGGCCAAGTTCAAGCTCTATTACAAAGGGGATTTTATCTGTTTTTCACCGGAGAGGTTTATAAAGATAGAGGGTAATTCGATAAAAACCTATCCTATGAAAGGGACCATAGACGCCAATTTGGCCAACGCCGAAAATAAAAGT
>JAMOUF010000213.1 GCA_027068245.1 Campylobacterales bacterium
GGAAGCCGGATAACAACAATCATAAAAAGCTCCAAAGAGCGCTATTTTCACAAAGGCGACAGGGTAAGGCTGATACTCGATGGCAGAAAAATCGTAGAAATTGAGAAGATATGATTAAATCCTGCTAATAACCCAGGAGTTATACTTCTTTTCAAACTCCACCAAATCACATCTGCTCTTTATCTCGTTTTTTCTAAAATTTCCGAACTTCCTGCCAAGAAGGGCTATAAGCCCGGCGTCGAACCGGGCCAAAAATGAGTGGGGGTGGCTCTTTACGTACTCCACCAGCTCCTCATAGTCCTTTTCGAACCTGAACTGATAACAGACCTTGGCAACCGCCTTTTTATCGGAAAGCTTTTTCAGGTATATCACATCTATGAAAAGCGGCGTGGCAATCTTCGTGGAGCTGTATGGGGTGAAGTAGCCTTTTACCATCTTTTTTACCTTTGCCTCATTAAGCTCTGAAAAACCGCATCCGGCAAAGAGCAGAAAAATTGTCAGGAAAATCTTTAGCAAAGCAGCTCCTTTACCATCCTATAAAGAGGCTCTACGGTGGAGATTTTAACCCTCTCCTTTGTGGAGTGGGGATACTCTATATCCGGACCTATCGAGACTATCTGCATATCGGGATATTTTTGGGCGAAAATGGCACACTCAAGACCGGCGTGAATGGCTTTGAAGCCGGTATCCGGATAGATTTTTTTATAAGCTTTTTCAACCTCTTTGGCAAAAGGGGAGATTTTGGGCTCCCAGGGCGGATAGTAGCCATAGGTTTTAACATCAAAGCCAAAACCCTCAAAAAACGCTTCACTCTCCACTATAAGCCTTTTTAACCCCTCCTGGCTCATACTCCTGGCACCAACCTCGACCCTAAACTCACTATTGTCGGTTTTGACGATGGAGAGGTTTATGCTATCTTGCGGGATGTCAAACTCTTTGTTCCACCCCCTCACACCATTTGCGAAGGCTAAAAGCGGTTTTATGATATCGGTTTTAAAGGCCCTCTTTTTCTCATCACTCTTCCTGGCACCAGCTATCTTTTCAAACAGCAAAGCCTTAGCGTTGGCAGGGATGGAGTTTATCCTCTCGCCCCCTTCAAAATGCGCCACGCTTTTGCCACTCAGCAAAAAGGCCAGCTCCTTTATGGCGTTTGGGATATCTTTGTCAATATCCACACCAGAGTGCCCTCCGCCAAAGCTTAGCTCTACCTCATACACCTCCTTTGGCTCACCCTGATAATAGAGCCTCTTTTTCGCCTCAAAATCCACTCCTCCGGCACAACCTATATAGATGTTTCCAAACTCCTCGCTGTCGAGGTTTATCATCTTTTTGGCATCAAGCCTGAAGGCAAGGTTTTTAGCCCCCACAAGCCCAATCTCCTCATCGTTGGTAAAAAGATACCTCGCCTCTATCCCTTCGCTTATGAGCTTTAGCATGATGGCTACACCTATACCGTTATCTGCCCCGAGAGTGGAGTTTTGGGCCCCAAGGTATCCATTTTCCTCTATAATTTGTATATCCGGAGCCCTTCCTACGCAGACCATATCGTAATGCGACTGCAGCACCACATCGCCTTTACCCTTAAATACCAGCAGATTGCCGGCAGCATCTACATCTACGCCATAACCGTATCTTTTGGCCCACTCCACTATAAAATCTCTCATTTTTTGGGTATTGCCGCTGCAGCGGGGGATATTGGCAAAAGATTTGAATATATCCAAAACATTCATCGTAAGCTCCGGGGCACCGGCCCCTTTTAGAAGTGTCTGCCCTTCTCTTTGAAGATATCGGGAAGTTTTTTTCTGTCCGTCTTCGTCAAATCCTCTTCCACATACCTAAACATTTTGTTTACCACATCCGGATATTTGGGTTTTAACGCCTCCACCTCGCTCCAGACCCTTTTGAAGATATTTTCGGGCAGGGCCAGGAAATATTTTGGTGGATTGTATTCGTTTACGAACCTGGCGATATCCTCCGCTATCGCTTTTATCACGTCGTTTTCCATCTTCTGCTCTATCCCGTGCTTTTCGGTGATGCCCGTGTTGGTGGAGGCGTCGGATTTGAACCTGCCTGCCTTGTCGGTAACGATATCCTGGATTTTCCAGTGTGCCTCCACATAGTCCACTGCGTTTACCAAATCAAGCTTGATGTTTTGTGGTTTTAGTCCCGCTTCCGCTTCCAAATCCCTTGGATTTGCCCTGTAGACCTTCATCTCTCCCAAATCGGCCACGATAACAATATCACCTACTTTCATAGCAATCCTTTTTTTCTTTATTGTATCAACTTTTTTCTTTATCTTTATTGTAAAAATAGTTGGTCGCCTCCACAAACCCGTCGATACTGCCGCAATCGAACCTCTTGCCTTTGAATTTATAGGCCAGAACCATACCCTTTTGGGCCTGGGCTTTCAGGGCGTCCGTCAGCTGTATCTCACCTCCCACTCCAGGCTCCGTGGTTTTGAGTATCTCGAAAATATCGGGTGTGAGGATGTAGCGCCCTATAACCGCCAGGTTGCTGGGAGCCTCGGCGGCTTTTGGTTTTTCCACCATATCCTTGATGATATAGACCCCCTCTTCCAACTCTTTTGCGTCCACAACGCCGTATTTGTGGATATCTTTCTCATCGACTTCCATGACGGCTACGATGGAGCATCTGAACTTTTTATACAGCTCCACCATCTGAGCCATAACGCCTCTTTTTTCACCCTCGCACAAATCATCTGCAAGCACGACACCAAAAGGCTCGTTTCCTATAAGAGTCTCGCCTACCAACACCGCATGCCCCAGCCCCTTCATCTCCTTTTGCCTGGTATAGGTGAAGGTGTAGTTCAAAACCAGCTCTCTTATCTCTTTTAGCAGATGCTCTTTGGAACTTCCCTTTATCTGATGCTCCAACTCATAGCTTATATCGAAATGGTCCTCTATCGCCCTTTTACCTCTTCCTGTGATGATGGCCATCGTATCCATACCCGCCTCTATGGCCTCCTCCACTCCATACTGTATCAGCGGTTTGCTGACAATGGGCAGCATCTCTTTGGGGATGGCTTTGGTGGCCGGCAGAAATCTGGTCCCGTATCCGGCCGCTGGAAAGAGACATTTTCTTATCATTTTATTCCTTTAAACGATTTAATCAGATTTAAAATTATAACTATTTCAACTAATAACAAAATGAAATGGAGATAATAGACCTGCATCTGTTTTGGAGCCTCAATCAGTTCATAAAAGAGATAACTCCCCACCATACCCGCCAGATAACCCAGCTGTTTGGCTATATCCACGCGACTAAGAGCGAAAGATTTTTTCAAAAAAAGCGTTTCGGCCCGCACCAGGTAGCTGCCGAACATAAAGGTAAGCTGATATCCGGCGTATACAAGCAGTGCGGTCATATATGTATAGGGCTTAATCAAAAAAAGAATCACCAAAAAAAGTATCACCAGCTCCACCATCAACGATATCTGGAAAAACCGCTTTATATTCATCAAAACATCGTAAAACCTGGCTATGACAATCATTCCAACCGCCAGCACTATCCCTCCAAGGGAGAATATCGAGGGCTTTAGGGGAGTATATATAACAAAGACGCTCCCCACTGAAAGCCCGGTAAACAGGGAGTTGAAAAACTTGTATTTTATATAGTTTTTAAGCCTTATTTTCAAAAGGTTGCCTCTATCCCCACATAGTAGCTCCTTGGCGTCGAGCCATAGCCGTAGACCTCTTGGTAGCGCCTATCGAAGATATTTTTGACCTGCACATACCCTTTGAAACGTTCGGCAAAGCGGTGAGAAGCGGTGAGGTTGGTGACGTTGTAGTTTCCGGTCTTGATACTCTTGGCCGCGTCGTCCCATCGTTTGCCGACATAGTAGCCGTCGATATTGATCGTATGATCATCAGTGGGATACCATGAAAAAGAGTAGCTATATTTGGTTTTTGCCCGGCGGGGGATATAGTTGCCGTTGGCATCTTTTGGATCGAGGTATGTAAAGCCAACTTTTACGTATATGGTATCGCTAAGTGCTTGTTGGTAGTTTAGCTCGACCCCTTTGAATTTACTGGTGCCATCAAAGTTTGTATAGTATTCATCCCCCCAGTTGTCGGGATTGGGATCGAACCAGTTAATGAGGTCTTTGACCCGCTCCTCGAAGTAGACGGCTTTAAACCCGTAGGCTTCGAACCCGATATCCCAGCTCGTGGTCTTTTCTGGATCGAGGTTGAAATTGCTTACGCCCCAAGGGTTGATCATCTTTATCTGGTTTGGTACGTTGTAGGCTCTCCCCCAGTTGGCAAAGAGCGCACCTTCTTTAAAGGTATACTTCAAGCCCACCTTACCGGTCCACTGGTTGTTGAATTTGTCAAAATCGTCGTAGCGGATATTCTCGGTCACCAAAAGATCGCCGAAGCGGTTCTTGTTGGTAAGGTAGGCGTAGCCGTTGTCGTAGCTCACGTCGCCGCTCTTGCCGCCCACTTCGCTATATTCGCTCTTGAAGTTTTGATAACCGATCCCCCCTTGCAACACTCCGTAAGCGTAATCGAACCTATCTTTCAGCTCAATATTTGAGGTTTTACCCTCGAAGCGGTTGACTCCCCATGTGGTATCCAAAAATTTCCTTTCGGTTTTGGTGGTGTCGGCGTGGAGGCTTAAGGTGTGCGAAGCCAAATAGTAGGTGCTGTTGAGGTAGTAGGCGTAATATTTGAACTCGTCGTCGTTTTTGGAGTTGGGATCGGGGGCGTAGGTTTGGGGATTGTAGCCGTCGGCTTCGTTTTCTGCATCGATTAGATGCACCCCTGTTTCGATATGGCCCCCTTCAAAGAGATAGCCAAGTTTAAGTTGGCCGCTTTTGTTGGTATAGCCGTCGGCCTCGAAGTCGGTCGGATCTTCGTTGTAAGGAGTTATGGCGGAAAAACCATTGGTGTCGTAGTAGTGAAGTGCCAAGGAGTAAAAGAGGTTCCCTTGCCTGTCAGTATAGATGCCTTCGATATTTTTGGTGGCGAAACTCCCAACAAGTGCGGAGGCCCGTTTGGTACGCTCCTTGGAAGTGACGATGTTGATCACACCACTGGCCGCGTCGCTTCCCCAGATACCGCTTTGGGCCCCTTTGATGATCTCAATACGCTCTACATTAGTCAAAAGCAGATGTTCGATCGAGGGGCCGGAAATATTGGAAGGGTCGTTGTATCGCACTCCGTCGATGAGAATCAAAACCTTATCGTTGGGAAGTCCTCGTAGATATAAAGAGGTCGCTTTGCCGACTCCCCCGTTGCTTACCACATTGACGCCGCTCACATACTCAAGAGCCTCTTTGAGCGTCTTTAGCCCCTGCTCTTCGATATCTTCGGCGCTGATAATCGTCACGTCGTCCGTCACTTCACCCAGCGGTTCCTCAAACTTCGTCGCGCTTACCACCACCTTTTCTATCTGGGCGATTTGCGCCGCCTGGGCGTTTAATGCCACCGCCGAAACGGTAGCCGCAATCGCGGCCAGCGAAAAGTATCGCTTTTTAAAACCTTTTGCTACCATCTTGCTCTCCTTTTTCAAAATTCAAATCCCTCTCTGGCTTTTACGCCTTCATCGAAGTAGTGTTTTATCTTTTTCATATATGTTACCAGTTCGGCGCGCTCTATCATCTTTTGGGTAGCTCCCCGTCCAGTGAGTACCAGCTCGCATTTTGCCTCCTCCATTATAAAAAGAATTTCATCCTCCATCAACACTTTAAAGTAAGCCGCTACGATTATCTCATCCAAAACCACCAAATCGTAACCGTTTTTCACAGCCTCCCTGGCCCTTTTATACTGGTTTTTCACCATCTTTATCTGCAAAGGTGTGGGGGACTTTCTTATAAATTTCCCATCCCACTCCCTGTCTACATAGATACCCAGACGCTCCATCACATCCACCTCATGGCTTTTCAAAGCTTTCATAAACTGAAAAAAAGCCACCCGCTTCCCGGCTCCATAAGCTCTTATACTAAGCCCCACCGCCGCAGTGGTTTTACCCTTTCCGTCACCTGTGTAAATCTGCCTCATAAGCCCCGCTTTTTTAGAGATATTTTAATATAATAAAGCCAAAAAAGGAAAAATATGAAAATCCTGTTCGCTCCAAGCGAGGCAAAAAGCCTGGGAGGAGAGCAAAAAGAGATGAGGTTCTGTTTCGATATAGAACGAGAGCCGCTGCTAAAAGCTTATGACGCTTTGGTAAAAAACGGCTCCCCTTCCCAGCTTCACGCCCTCTTTGGCACCAAAGAGCCAGTAGCGGTGGATATCTTCAACTCCCCCGTCAAAAAAGCCGTCCAGCGCTACAGAGGCGTAGCGTATAAATACCTGGATTACGACTCTTTGGATAGAGATGCAAAAGAGTATATCGATGGCAGCCTCATAATCTTTTCCAATCTCTTTGGAATGCTCTGCGCCAATGACCTGATACCCTTTTACAAACTAAAACAAGGGGCGAAAATCGGCGATATAGACGTTGCAAAATATTATAAAGAGCGTCTTGAAAATATTAAGTTCGATGAGGATATTTTAGACCTAAGAGCCGGATACTACGAAAAGTTTTACAAACCGAAATTTTGCATAAAGTTCAAGTTTTTAAAAGATGGCAAGGTTGTCAGCCACTGGGCGAAAGCTTACAGGGGAAAAGTGGCAAGGCAGCTGGCAAAAAGGGGCGTCAAAGACTTCAAAGAGCTTGGAAAGATAGATTTTGAAGGGCTTGAGTTGGTTGAGGTGCTGCAAAAAAAGGATTATGAGCTTTGGATATTTGAGGTAAAGGAGTAGTTATGTGTCTAATCATCGCCATAATAGCACTGGTCTATGCGGTTGTGAGCTTTTACGCCCACAACTACATAAACGCGTCTTTATCCCTGGCAGTCAGCCTCTTTTTTGCAGCCCTTATGGCATACAACATCAAAAAGACCTATGACTCTAGACATTGAAATATTTCGCATCCGGATGGTGCGCTACGATGGCACAGGTGGACTGCTCCGGATGTATCTGAAAAGTCTCGCTCAAGGTTATGCCAAACTCCTCTGGCTTTAAAAGGTTAAAAATATGCCTGTTTAGCTCCAAATCGGGACATGCCGGATAGCCTGGTGAATACCTGGCTCCCTGATAACCCATCATCTTAACATCTTTCAAGTCCGCCTTTTCGTTTTTCAAAATATTCAAATCGATTCTTATCTGCTTATGGGCAATCTCCGCCAGTGCCTCCGCCAACTCTACGCTTAGTCCGTGCACCAGATGGTATTCGTGGTATCTGCCCTCTTTAAAAAGCTTCGCCTCATACTCACTAAACTTCCATCCGGCACTCACACAGGTAAAGGCCGCCACATCGTGCC
>JAMOUF010000214.1 GCA_027068245.1 Campylobacterales bacterium
GCCCTTTTAGCAACACGAAATTTCCCTTTTCTATCCGGATATTGACATCCTTTAAGGCGGTAAGCTCCTTTGGGGTTTTGTAGTTGTAGATTTTCGTTGCGTTTTTTAGCTCTATCATCTAAGCACCTCCTCCACATCCACTACCGCCGCCCGCCAGCTGGGTATGATGGAGGCGGCCAGATACAAAGGAGCGCTTATCAGAAAAATCGTAATAAAAAGGCTTATATCGAAATAGGGCTCCAGCCTCAAAGGGGGCTTGAGAACAGAAAAGCCGCTGAAAATCTCCCTGATACCAACTCCTTGAAGGTTATATACCCAGATATAGCTTAGTAAAATCCCGGTAATGTAGGAAAAAATCAAAATCAAAACCGCCTCCAAAAATTTCAGTTTCAAAACATCCTCGATTCGCCAGCCAACGGCCTTGAGTATCCCAATCTCTTTGGCCTGCTCTCTTCCAACGCTGCTGGCTTTTTCAAAGACCAGTATGAAAAAGGCGAAAAAGGAGCTTATCATAAGTGCCAGAAAAAGGCCGCTTTTGTAATCAAACACGTTTTGATAGCTGCTTTTTAGATTTTCTCTGGTTATAACCCTGCTGTCCGGATAGGAAAAACGGAGCTTGTTCGCCACGTTCTCTATCTCCTTTGGATTTGTCACCTCCAGGGCAAAATCGCTCACCTCCTCTTCACTAAGCCCCAAAACCTCCTTCGCCGCACTCATAGGGAGCAGTATGGTATCGTAGTTTAGCAGCGTATCGTTTTTGAAAACCCCGGCTATCGCTATCTCATACATCGTTCCGTCCGGCTTTACGAAATGAAAGGTTTTATCGAACCAGTGTTTTTTCAAAACCTCTCTAACGCCCTCTCCTATCAAAGCCGCATCTGGCGGCAGAGTGCTCTTTTGCAAAAAGAGGGTCAAAGCCTTTGAAAAAAGGGGCATATCCTCCTCGTAACCCACCACGCTGAAATTCACGCCGGCAGGCTTGAAGTAGTAATACCCCCACACCCTTGGATAGATTTTACCCACTCCCTCAATCTCCGCCATCTCGAAGGCCCGCTCCAAAGGCATGGGAACCATCCTGCCAGCCGAGATTTTCTGTATGATGATATCCGGCTCATCCTTCAGGGTTTTATAAAGGGCGTGCTTTAGTGCCTCGGAGGTTAAAAAAACGGAGAAAACAAGTGTTATAAGCGTTGAAAATATCAAAAACACCGCCAGGTTTTTATATTTTCTTCTTTTTAGGCTCTCGATGGCGAAATTCAGCATCTTCATCGTATCTCATCCTTGGCGTTTAGATATGGAGGTGGAGCGTAAACGAAATCACTTGGAAAATAGGGCAAAAGCCCGGGACCCATACCAAAAACCTCAACAAGGTCCGTCTGGCTCCTGTGCCTGATAAAGTGGGATTCGGTTGAAAGACTCAAATCCGAGGTTAGAGGAAGCGATGGAGGCTGTTTTATACCTTTTAGCCATAACAGCTCCCCCACTCCCATAACGGCCGCCGTAAAGAGGGCGGCAACAAGGTATTTTATATTATTCAAGCTCTTTTAACACCTTTTCATCTATCTCATCGAAGCTCAGCACCCTTTTGCCCCTGTGCTCTTTCATAAACTTCAAGGCCGCCTCTTTGGTTTTAAATGGTATAAGCTCTTTGCCCATAGGGCCAAAAACGTCGCTTCCCAAAACATAGTAGGCCTTTTTGCCGTCTACAGCCTCAAGGGTATAGTAGTCCTGGACCCGTATAGCGTCGGCCTTTTTGGCTTTCAAAAATTTTAGCATATCCTTTACGCCGTCAAAATAGTATCTCTTCCCATCTATTACCGCCATCGTGGCCCATCTTGGGTATTTGGATACGAACATTCCG
>JAMOUF010000215.1 GCA_027068245.1 Campylobacterales bacterium
CCAACAGTTCATAAATCTCAAATTCAAGCATACTTTTCCTTTACAAAATATCCGCATAGTAGCTGCTTCTAACCAGAGGCCCGCTTACGACGCTTTTAAATCCAAATCCCATCGCCGCCTCTTTCAGCTTTTCGAACTCGCTTTGGGTGTAATATTTCTCTACCGGGGCGTGGGAAGGGGAGGGCTGAAGATACTGGCCTATCGTCAGCTGGCTAACCCCGGCCTCTATAAGATGCCTAAATGTTCGCAACAGCTCCTCCTCCCTCTCTCCAAGCCCCACCATAATCGAAGATTTCGTCAAAATATTGCTTTTGGCGTAGCGGCTTAGGACTTTGAGGCTCTTTTTGTAGCTGCATCCGGGCATTATCTTTTTAAAAAGCCTCTCTACCGTCTCGATATTGTGGGCCAGCTTGTAAGGGGCAGAGCCTGCGACGAAATCCAAAATCTCCTCCTTTGCCTGAAAATCCGGCGTCAACACTTCCACTTTAATACCCCTCAACTCCTCCACGCATTTTACAAACTGCCGCGAGCCCAAATCTTTCAAGTCATCCCTGTCAACGGAGGTTATTACCACATAGTTCAGCCCAAGCTCATTTACGGCCTTTGCTATGCGTTTAGGTTCGTTCAAATCCACCTCGCCTGGTTTGGAGTGTGTCACGGCGCAAAAACGGCAGTTTCTGGTGCAGATGGAGCCAAGTATCAAAAATGTGGCCGTCCCTCTTAAAAAACATTCGCTTACGTTCGGGCATCCGGACTCCATACATATGGTATTTGTCCCGTTTTGACGCAAAATGGCGGAGGTTTTTTCGATAAGCTCCAGACTTGGCGCTTTTACCTTAGGTTTCAAATACATCTTTTATCGCCTTTACTATCTCTATTTTGGCTTCATATATATCTATATCAACCCCTTCGTTTACCAAAGAGGTGGCTTTCGTACCTTCCAGTCCGCAGGGCGGGATTTTGTTGAAATTCTCAAGGTTTGGCGATATGTGAAGAGAGATCCCGTGTTTGGAAAACCCATCCTTGTACCTAAAGCCCAAAGAGGCGATTTTACCCCCTTTTGTATAGTATCCGGGCCGGTTTTTGTCATAAGCCGCATCCGGATAGAGTTTTTCGAAAAAGATATCCAAAGATTTTAAAACCTTTTTGTAAAAGAGGGCGGGGGATTGGACATGGAAAGTGAAATAGACCATAAGCGTGCCTAAATCGTGATAGGTTATACTGCCACCCCTGTCGCTCCTGATATACTCCACGCCATAATCAAAACCTCCATCCTGGCCGAGGGTGTAGACCGGGTAGTGGGTGCAAAGCGTAAGAGTATCCCCGCCTCTTTCTTTGGCCTTTACTATAAGTTTATCAAGCATAGCCGATACTTCCTTGTAATCAACGGCGCCTAAATCATTTACTGTCATGATTAAAAAGGTCCACTCCCTTTTTCTCATACCACTTGAGTATATACTCCCAGGCATCCTTGCCGCTCTCTTTGTAGACGAAAATTTCCAAATCCTCCATATCTATAGTTCCCTCCTCCACCATATAGTCGAAGTCTATCAGCCGCTCCCAATACTCACGGCCCACCAAAACCACCGGAATCTCCTTGTTCTTTCCGGTCTGTATCAAAGTCAGTGTCTCAAAAAGCTCGTCCAGGGTTCCATAGCCTCCCGGAAATACCACCAAAGCGCAGGCCCTGTGCAAAAAGTGCAGTTTTCTTATGGCGAAGTAGTGAAACTGAAAACAGAGCTCCGGAGAGATATAGGGGTTTGGATACTGCTCGTGGGGAAGCTTGATATTCAGCCCGATACTTTTTGCCCCAACGTCGAAGGCCCCTCTGTTGGCAGCCTCCATAA
>JAMOUF010000216.1 GCA_027068245.1 Campylobacterales bacterium
CCCGGCCGCACCAAAGGCCATACGCACGTTTTGCCGGCTTTTCAAAAGATTTTCGTTAACAATGGCCAAAAAGTATCCAAACAGCATAAAAACGCTCATCACACCAAGCGTAAAGGCCAAAATCATCTTAAAGTTAACCTGATGGTGGGATATGGCGCTCAAAGTCACCAGCATACCCCTGACGCCGCCGGCTCCCATCAACGCTCCCAGCGTGAGTGCGCTGGCGACCCTTCCTTTGAACTCCCGCTCGTTATGAGTATGCTCCTTGCCAAACCAGATATGTATATGCTCTTTGCCCTCATGCTCGTGGACTCCCACGTTTATCCTGTCACTAACTGCCATGAAGAGCAGATAGATTCCAATCAGTATGATAACCACCGAGCTTATCAAATCCCCATATTTCAAAATTTGGGGACTTATTGGCATACTCTCGAGCGCTTTGGCGAATAAAAACAGGGTCAAACCATGCCCTATGGCGAATGCAAAGGTAATAAACAGGGTTTTGGATTTGGATTTGCCTATGCTAAAATCGGCTATGGCCGTAAGGTGGTCGGGACCAAACGCATGCAAAATACCATACCAAAACAGCAAAAGCATCGGAAAACTTTCCATAACGCCTCCTTTTCCTCTTTTTTTATTTTATCCGGATATGTTAAAATGGCTATTAACAAAAACCGAACTTATATAATTTCAGGACCAAAAATGGAGACATGGATAGTGGGCGACGTGCACGGCGCCATATTTACTTTGGAAAAACTTCTTAAAAAACTTCCCAAAAATGCCAGAATAGTCTTTCTTGGAGATTTGGTGGATAGAGGAAACTTCGCCAAAGATGTTTTCGAGCTGGTTACAAGCCGGTATGAGACACTGATGGGAAATCACGAGTTTTTGATGTATAACTACATAAGAGACGCCCTGCTACGGGGCAAAAACTCCATGTGGAACGAAAACGAGGCCTATGGCGGCGAAAAAACGGTGCGCTCATACAAAGAGGATATCGATACCCTCATGCGCCATATAGAGCTTATACCAAAGCTGCCCAAATATCTCGAAATCGAGGGCTACTTCCTCACCCACGGATTTGGACTTCCCTACTACCGCCAAAAAAAGAACAAAAGCCGCCAACTCTTTGTCAATCGCCTGGAAGAGCCCTATGCGGACTGGGAGGATTGGAGCGAATATAAAATTATAAACATCTTCGGACACACCGTCTACAAAGAGCCACTGTTTGGGAAAAACTTTATCGGTATAGATACCGGATGCGGCCACGGAATGCGTCTAAGCGCCATCTCCTTGCACTCACATAAAACTATAAGCGTGGAAACAGATGAGAGAGATTTTGCGTAAGTGTCCATTTTGTGGCAGTTTGAAACTCTACTCCCTTGCTACGAAACAACTAAAATGCGCCAAATGCAAAAGAAAATCCAGTCCGGCCAGGATTTTGAGAGAGCAAAAAATATTGGACTCTTTTTGCAAAGGGCTGAGCGCCAGGGAGTGCTCAAAAAAACTGGGCCTGAACTACATTACCGTATCAAAGGCGTATAATACTTTTCGCCGCCGGGCAGCCTCTTTTATGGAGGCGGATTTTGCCAAAAAAACCAAAACGGAGGCATATGGCGAATATATCTACCTGCCAAAATATAAAAAGGGTGAAAAACGGTATATCTTCGACGCTTTCAACTTTCTCACTTTCAATTATGGTGGCAAAATATACAACATACCCCTCTGCGACCTCTCCAGATACAAACCTGCGTTTTTACAAGATGGACTGGAGGAGCTCTACTTCAAAGAGTTCGAACACTTTTTGAGGCGCAGCCACATCCAAAGCAGCGAAGATGAGCTGATAC
>JAMOUF010000217.1 GCA_027068245.1 Campylobacterales bacterium
AACCTCGCTTACGGTATGGTTTATGGCCTCCTCATAGCTTCTGCTTCTTTTGGCAAGCTCCTCGGTCCGCCTTAGTTTGGCGGTGGAGACCAGTTTCATGGCTCTGGTGGTCTTTTGTGTATTCTTGACCGAGCCAATCTTTCTTTTAATGTCTTTTAAATTTGCCATCGTTTATCCTTATTCGGCACTAAAACTTGCCTTGAACTCTTCTATAGCTTTGTTTAGAAGCTCCCTAATCTCATCGTCAAGTGCTTGTCTCTCTCTAATCATCTGGTAAATCTGAGGATACTTGGCTTCAATGAACGCATAAAGCTCCTGTTCGAACTTGCTGATGGCGCTTACAGGAATGTCATCCAAAAATCCGTTCGCACCGGCATAGATGATAACCACCTCTTTCTCAACAGGCAGCGGGCTGTATGGAGGCTGCTTGAGTATCTCAACCATTCTCATACCTCTTTCAAGCTGTCTTCTGCTGGCCTCGTCCAAATCACTGGCGAACTGCGCGAAAGCCTCAAGCTCCCTGTACTGGGCCAAATCGAGCCTCAATGTTCCAGCAACCTGCTTCATGGCTTTTATCTGAGCCGCACCACCGACTCTCGATACCGAAAGACCGACGTTTATAGCGGGTCTGATACCGGCGTTGAATAGATCGGATTCCAAAAATATCTGGCCGTCGGTGATGGAGATGACGTTTGTAGGAATATAGGCGGAAACGTCACCGGCCTGCGTTTCGACGATAGGAAGTGCCGTCAAACTTCCGGCACCAAGCTTGTCGTTTAGCTTGGCGGCTCTTTCAAGCAGCCTTGAGTGAAGATAGAAAACGTCACCCGGATAGGCTTCACGGCCCGGAGGTCTTCTTAAAATCAAAGACATCTCCCTGTATGCCACGGCATGTTTACTCAAATCGTCATAAACTATCAGGGCGTGCTGTGCGTTGTCCCTAAAATACTCCCCGATAGTTACTCCAGTATATGGAGCCAGGTATTGAAGTGCCGCAGGTTCGCTGGCGCCGGCACTTACGACTATGGTGTAGTCCATGGCACCGTGCTCTTCGAGTTTTTTGACTACCTGGGCCACAGTCGACTGCTTCTGTCCTACAGCAACATAGATACAGGTAACATCCTGTCCCTTTTGGTTGATGATGGTATCTATGGCAATTGTTGTCTTACCTGTCTGTCTGTCACCGATGATAAGCTCCCTTTGTCCCCTGCCTATCGGAACCAAAGCGTCGATTGCCTTGATACCGGTTTGCAAAGGCTCGTGGACGGACTTTCTGTCCATAATTCCGGGAGCCTTCTCTTCCACATATCTGTATTCAGTCGCCTCGATCGGGCCCTTACCGTCGATTGGCTCCCCGATTGCGTTGACGATTCTGCCTCTAAGATTTTCGCCCACAGGCACTTTTAGCAGTTTTCCAAGTCTTTTTACGCTGCTTCCCTCTCTGATGCCTTCGCCCTTTCCAAGGACGACCACACCCACGTCTGCCTCTTCAAGGTTCAGCGCCATACCCTTGTCGCCGTTTTCAAACTCCAGCATCTCCCCGGCCATAGCGTTGTTAAGTCCGTAAACCTTCGCAACGCCGTCAGCAAAGGAGATAACCTTGCCCGTTTCTTCCACATCTATCTTTAGTTCAAATTCCTCGATTCTCTCTTTTATGATTGAACTGATCTCATCCGCTTGTAACTTTTGTGCCACTTTCACTCCTTTCTATATTGCTTTTAAGATGCTTTCTATAAGCTGTTTTTTTATCTTGCTTTTGGAAAAATCTATCTCTATGCCAATGATATCTACCTCAACTTTTATACCGTCATAATCCCTTCCACACTGAGAGAGCGTGATGTCGCCGTCAACCCTTTTCTCAAGAGCCTGCTCTATCTTTTTTAGCTCCTCGGGCTCCAGCTCAAACTCCGAGTAGACGCATCCCTCAAATCTTTTTTCTATTAAAGCCAGCTCCCTTTTTAGCTCTTTGGCTAAAACGGGCAGCATCGCTACTCTTCTTTTTTGTGCCAGAAGTTTGAAAAAATTTACGAGCTTGGGGTTTTTTATCTGTAAAACGTCTATAAGAAGCTCGGCCTTTTTCTCCTCAGGAACCTCCGGAGATATCAGAATATCTCTGATCTCTCTGTTTTGAAAAAGCTGGCTTATTACCTCAAGATAGTTCAGCGTCTCTTTAAGTTCATCTACACTCATAGCGCTTTTTAGCGCTTTTACGTATTTTTTTGCAATCAACTCTACCATCAGGCCACCTTTTTAACGATTAAGTCGACAAATTTCGCTTTATCAAGGGTAAGATCTTTATCTTCAAAAAGTTCTTCCAAAATCTCTTTCGTAATCTCTCTGATTCTTTTGCGTCTCTCAAGCTCGATATTCTCTTCGAAAATTCGCTCCAGGTTCTCTATCTCCTCCTGGGCCGCTTTTTTAAGGTCGTTTATGATTACCTCAATCTCTTTTTTCGTCGTCTCTTCAATCTCTTTGGCGAGTTTTTTAGCCTCTTCGAGCTTTCTCAAAGCCTGCTCTTTCTCCTCTTTCGCCATCTTGAGTTTTGCCTGAACCTCTTCCAGTTTGGCCGCTATGGCGGCGCTCCTGTTTTTAAAGAAGTTTTTTACATGGTCCGCTACAAGATAGTAGAGAATAGCGGCAAAAATAAGAAAGTTTACCGTTCTGGGTATGATATCGGTAGCACCCTCACCTCCACTTGCGAACAGAGACAAGGAGAGAAAAGAGAAAATTAAAATCTTCTTCACACTGTCTCCTTTTAAAGTTGGTTGAATTTGGCTTTTAAAGCCTCTTTAAACAGCGGCATCTGAGAAATAAGCGTGCTTCTGATAGCCTGCTCCTCCTCTTTGAGCCTGGCCTGGAACTCTTCGTACCTCTTCTCAAGCTCCGCCTTCTTGGCCTCTATCATCTTCGCTATTTCAGCTTTTTGAGCCTCGATAGCCTCCTTTTTCTCGGCGCTTGCTTTGTGTTTCGCCTCTGAGACTATAGTCTCGGCCTCTTTTAAAATCTCTTTCGCACCGGACTCGTTCGCAATAGCGTTCTCAAGATCCCGTCTGATACTGATATCTCGCTCTTCCATAAACGTAAGCAGCGGGTTGTATAGCCACTTGTTTAGCAAGAAGAGGAGCACGAAAAAGACCACGGCAGTCAGAACGATTAGTAAAAGACTGATGTCTAACATAACACTCCCTCTTTTAAATTTTATAGGATTTTAACACAAAGATATATATAAAAAGTTTAAATTACACACTTTTTTCCAAAATTTTCAAAAACTTATCCAAATCATTACTATTGGTAAATTTTATCGTAAGATTTCTCTCTCTTACGGAGCACTCAAAGCCAAGGGAATTTAAAGTTTTTTTTACCCTCTCCATCTCTTTGTCCGGTTTTTTTACGGGTCTTTTTTTGAGTTTTTCGATATCTCTTACGCTGAGTTTCTGGCCTATAATGGAATCTACGAGTATCTTCTGTTCTTTTGGGGGTGCGCCGGCCAGGACCTTGGCGTGGCCGGCGGTTATCTTACCCTCTTGCAAAGCCTTTTTTGCATAGTCGTCCAGGCTTAGAAGCCTAAGCGTGTTGGTGATGTGCGCCCTGCTTTTTTTTACTATATCGGCCAGTTCCTCATGGGTGATGCCATACTCCTCTATAAGCTCTTTATAGGAGTTGGCAAGCTCCAACGGGGTCAAATCCTCCCGCTGGATATTCTCAATCAGAGCGAACTCCCGATATCGGCTCTTATCCACCTTCGCCACAACGGCTTTGATGCTTTTTAAGCCGGCCAGCTGGCTGGCCCTTAGCCGTCTCTCTCCTGCAATCAGCATAAAGCCGTCAATATCCTCTATCACCACCACAGGCTGAATCAGGCCGTGCTCCTTTATGGAGCTTGCAAGTTCTTGCAGTGATTCTTTATTGAAATATTTTCTTGGCTGATACGGATTTAGCCGGATGGAGTCTATATCGAGCTCGATAATCTCGTTTTTTGGCATCTGGCTCTCATAGACCTCGGCCACCTCGCCCAGTATATCCCCAAGTCCCCGTCCAAGACTCTTTTTAGCCATGGCTGTTTTCCAGTATGATTTTTGCCAAAGTTTTATAGGCTACGGAGCCGGTGGAGTTCTTGTCGTATTCGATTACCGGCTTGCCAAAACTTGGGGATTCGGCCAGCTTGATGTTTCTTGGTATGACGATAAAGGCCGAGTTCTCTTCGTCTTTGAAAAGTTTGTCGTTGAAGTGGTGCGTCAAATCGGCCAGAACCTGCTTCGAGAGGTTGTTCTGCCTGCTAAACATCGTAGGCAGGAACCCTTTGATTTTAAGCGAAGGGTTTATGGTCTTTCTAATAAGCCTGATGGTGTTTAGAAGCTGCGCCAAACCCTCCAGGGCGAAAAACTCGCACTGAATTGGGATAATGACCGAATTTGCCGCACTCAAAGCGTTTATGGTCATCGGTCCCAGTGCCGGAGGGGAGTCTATGATGATAAAATCGTACTCATTTTGAACCTCGCTTATGGCCTCTTTTAGCATCAGCTCCCTTTTTTGGCTGGCTCCGTAAAACTCTTTTTCTATTCCTACCAGACCTATGTTGGAGGGAGCCAAAAAGAGGTTTTTGGTATCCGTTTTCAAAATGATTTCAGAGATTTTTTTAGAACCCACCATCACATGGTATATATTGAACTCGTAATCGGTTCTCGCATATCCCAGGCTGGTTGTGGCGTTGGCCTGAGGGTCGGCGTCTATCAAAAGGACGTTTTTGCCCTCGTTCGCCAAAGAGGCCGCCAGGTTTACGGCAGTGGTGGTCTTACCCACACCCCCTTTTTGGTTGGCTATAGCTATTATCTCTCTCATCGTAAGTTGTAAATCCTTTCACCGTTTATCTCTATCGAGCCGTCTTCGAGTAAAACCGCATTTTTCAAAGAGATATTCCCTCTTTTGGTTTTTACAAAAAAGTCTCTGCTTTTTTGAAATTCTATCTTATATTTACTAAAAATTTCCTTCCATAAAGTTTTCCGGCTCAAGGATGTAAAATATCTGTTTAGCAAATAACGGGCATCAACATCCACATCCAGCTTCTGAAACCCTTGCGGCGCGCTGGTGAGGTTCAGACCGATACCCACAACCAGCAGAGAGTTTTTAAGATTTGTAACGGTTCCGCCAACCTTTTTGTCAAGATAAAAATCGTTGGGCCATTTTATCCATACTTTTGAGCCCATTTGGGCCAAAACATCTTTTAAAATAAAACTGAAATAGATGGAAGAGGAGGCAAGGGGCATATCTTTTGGCAGGCTTTTGATATCTATGGCGAAAGAGAGAAAAAAGTTGCCTCTGCAGCCAATCCATCTGTTTCCGCGGCTTCCTATACCCTCACTCTGGTATGGAGTATAGTAGGCTATGGGAGCTTTTACAACTCCCGATTCCAAATCTTTTAAAATCTTTTTTTGGGTAGATTTCAGACTCTCAAACCAGACTGTCTCCAACTTTCAACCTCTTTCCTCTGACATAGCTTGCGGCGTCCATCTCCTTTTTCGATGGGGGCTGAACCCTGAAAATCTCCAAAGCCCCCCTTTTACAGCCAATCTTTACGGAAGTCTCGCCAATATCCAAAATCTCACCGGGCCTGTGTCTCTCTTCTGTATCGATTAAATCCAGCTCTTTTAGTTTCAGGCCCTCTTTTAGAAATATTCCGGGCCAGAAATAGAAGGCCCTGTATCGGTTGAAAACCTCTTTTGCATCATCAAACTCCACCAGGCCGTCTCTTTTTTCTATCTTTTTGCAGTATGAGGCATCAACGCCGTTTTGGGGAAAAGAAGAGATACTATCGAAGTTTTCCAAAACCAACGGGGTAAGCGCGGCCGCGCTTTTTGAGAGCTTGTCAAAAAGTGTTACTGCGTTGTCGCTTCTTTCCACCCTCACCACATCAAATCCCAATATATCCCCGGTATCGAGCCCCTCGTCCATCAACATAGCCGTAACGCCACTTATCTCGTCACCATTTAACAAAGCGTGCTGTATGGGGCTTGCGCCTCTGTATTTGGGAAGCAAGGATGCGTGGAGGTTGATACAAGGAGCGAGTGCCAAAATCTCTTTTGGAAGAATCTTTCCATACGCAGCCACGACGATAAAATCGGGTTTTAAATCCTCTATCTGCTCTATTACTCTTTTATCTTTCAAGCTTTTAGGCTGAAATATGGGGATATTTGGAGCGTTTTTTTCCGCGAAGGCTTTTATATGCGGAGGCGTAAGTATCTGTTTTCTTCCAACGGGCTTGTCGGGCTGGGTAAAAAGACCCACAACTTCATATTTTAGCAACGGTTTTAAAATCTCGGTTGCGTAAGCCGGAGTTCCCATAAAGAGTATTCTCATCCAAATCCTTTATAGTTCATCTCTTTTTGCGCCAGATGCTCCAAAAGCGTGGTCGCATAACTTCCTTTTGGCAGCTCGAAGGATAGCGTAAGGTTTTTGCCAGACTCTTTCAAACTCAGCTTTTTTGGAAAATAAAGAGCCTCCCTTCTGTATCCTTTGGCTCCTATATGCTCATCAAACTCACGCTCTATCCTGCCAGCCTCCCCCCGTGCCCGCCTAACCCTGTTTCCTGGCAGAAGGCCCGTTGGAACGCCATCTCTTAAGATATCTCCCTCCAAAATTTTCAAACCCTTTTTATCCATCGAAACCCTCTTTGCGAGCCATCTGTTGAAAAGGTCGCTTTGATAGATGGATATAAGCATTTTTTGCATTCTAAGGTTCTTTGTAAAATACTCCCCCTCCACAAAAGCCTTTGCCTGGCTTATTGAGCCATTTCCAAAGCGCTGATATCCAAAGTAGTTTGGAACGCCGGTTTTTTCTATCAGCTCAAGGCTTTTTTTGATGCCCTCCAAATCCCTGACATTTTCCAATACTATTTCAAATCTGTTACCCTTCAAATCGCCGATTTTAATCGGTTGAGAGGATTTGAAGGTATCAAGTATCTCGATTTTTTTAGATTTGAATTTCAAAAACCTCTTCTCATCCCTTGAGTCTATGCTAAGATACTGCACGGCAGTGGCGTTTTTGTCTTTTAGTCCGGCGTAGCCAATTTTATAATTGCTGTATCCGGATAGGATATCTAACATATCCCATGTGGATATATCCTTTTTTCTTACTTTCAAAATGGTGAAACGCCCCTTTGCGGCCGGCTCGAAAAGCGGTATCTCCTCTACCAAAAATGTATCCCGGCTCTGTTTGAATCTAAACCGGTTGGCTTTGGAGTCAAAATAGATTCTCAT
>JAMOUF010000218.1 GCA_027068245.1 Campylobacterales bacterium
AGATAATAGATAAAGAGGGAATAGAGATAGAGCCGGATGCGAGGGAGTATCTGATAAACATCAGCCAGGGAGATGCCAGAAACGTAAAGAAGTTTTTGCATCTGGCAGCCAAATTGGATGGACGGGTAAGTCTAAAGACGCTTAAGGCGTTGACGAACAGGGCCTATCATGAGGGAAGCAGCAGCGCCGATACCCACTACGACCTTGCCAGCGCCTTCATAAAGAGCCTAAGAGGAAGTGATGTGGACGCAGCCCTTTACTATATGGCAAGGCTTGTAGAAGGGGGCGAGCCGCCGGAGTTTATCGCAAGGCGGATGGTGATATTTTCCAGCGAGGATATAGGAAACGCCAATCCAAACGCGCTCAATCTCGCCACATCGACCCTGATAGCGGTAAAAAACATCGGTTATCCGGAAGCCTCCATTATTCTGTCGCAAGCCGCCGTATATCTGGCCTCATCCCCCAAGTCCAACGCGGCTTACGAGGCGATAAAGATGGCTCAAAAGAGCGTGAGGGAGGGAAAAATCTATCCGGTTTTGAAACATCTGAAACCTCCAGGATATGAGGGATATCTATATCCTCACGACTATGGCGGCTGGGTCAAGCAGACATATATGAAACCATATATGAAGTTTTACCGCAGCAAAGGTATAGGATATGAAAAAAGGCTTGATGAGTGGCTGCAAAAGATTAGGGGTGAGGAGAAAAAGAGAGATTGAGAGTGTTGGAGAGGCGGCTTACAAAGCCTCCTCGTCCGTCTCTCCGGTTCTGATTCTAACCACCTTTTCTATATCGCTTACAAATATCTTGCCATCGCCGATTTTACCCGTTCTGGCCGCTTCGGCTATGGTATTTACCACATTGTCAACATCCTCGGATTTCACCACCACCTCAACTTTGATTTTGGGTAGGAAGTCCACCACATATTCCGCCCCTCTGTAAAGCTCGCTGTGGCCCTGCTGCCGTCCGTAACCTTTTACCTCGGTTACGGTCATACCTGTAATGCCGATATCTGTCAGCGCCTCTTTCACGTCTTCAAGTTTGAAAGGTTTTATAATGGCTTCTATCTTTTTCATCTAATCTCCTTATCTGATGTTAAATCCGCGTTCACCGTGAACCGCTTCGTCAAGACCCATAGTTTCGGTCTCCTCGTCAACCCTTCCGCCTCCGGTAATCAAGCTTGCCACAAAATAGACCACTGCCGTTACCACAGCCGTATATACCATAGTCACAGCCACGGATTCAAGCTGGACCAGCATCTGTGCCGCCCTGTCGCCGTGCTCTTTAAGCGGGCTTCCGTCCCAGGCAAGTTCCTGGAGCGCAAAAATACCTGTAGCCAACGCTCCCCAAAGACCGGCCAGGAAGTGAACCCCAAAGGCGTCAAGGCTGTCGTCGAACTTGAAAATCTTTTTGATATAGGCAACTCCTATAAAGCCTACGATACTTCCGCCTGTGCCTATTATCAAAGAGCCGAAAACGTCCACGAAACCGGCTGCCGGTGTGATGGCTACAAGGCCTGCCACGGCACCTGTGGCCGCACCGAGCAGCGTCGGTTTTTTGTAAACTATCCACTCTATTATAACCCAAGTCAGAGCTCCCATGGCCGCAGCAAAGTTTGTCATAAGGAGCGCACTGCCCGCAACACCGTCTGCGGCGAACTCGCTACCCGCGTTAAAACCGAACCATCCAAACCATAAAATCGCGGCTCCAAGAGCGGTTAGGATGATGCTTGAAGGGTGCATCGCCTCTTTTGGATAACCCTTTCTTTTGCCAAGCATCAACGCCATGATAAGGCCGGCAAGTCCTCCGTTCATATGGACGACAGTTCCGCCTGCGAAATCAAGAGCGCCGTCGTTAAACAAAAATCCGCCTCCCCAGACCATATGGGTGATTGGAACGTATACGAAAGTGACCCACAAAACAACGAAAATCATCCATGTGGAGAACTTCAGCCTCTCTATCACAGAACCGCTTGCGATAGCCGCCGTAATGGCCGCAAAGGTGCCCTGAAAGGCGATAAAGACGAATTCCGGATAGGTTCCGCTGAGACTATCTACCGTAACGCCTTTTAAAAAGATTTTGCTTAAATCCCCGATAATGGGGCCATCTCCGTTAAAAGCCAGGGAGTATCCCCACATAACCCAGACAATCGAACCTAAAACATAGGCCATAAAGACCATCATATATGTGTTAAGCACGTTTTTAGCCCGCGTCATGCCTCCGTAAAACAGCGCAAGCCCCGCCGGGGTCATAAGCATAACGAACGCCGTCGCCACCATCATCCATGCCGTGTTACCCGTATCGAGCTTGTCCGCGGCAAGGCAGAAGGTGGGTAAAAAAGCGAGTAGTGCCAAATACCGTCTTTTCATAACATCTCCTTTTGAAATTTTGTCAAACATATTTTAGATAAAAACCTGGTTTAATGTTGTATAATATTTAAGCAACACACAGGAGTGGATGATGAGAGAGTTTATAGCGAAGTCCCCCTCTTCTTTGAAGGCGCTAAATACGCTGCGCGTCAGCGCCTCACTGCCGGTAAATATTCTTGTGGTAGGAGAAGAGGGAGTGGGAAAGAAGAGCCTGGTGCGCTCGGTTTTCAAAGATATAAAAGAGGTTGGCGCAAAGGATGTGGCCAAATCAGCGCAAAAAGAGCTGTTCGTGACCGATTTGGAGCAGTGCGTGGATATAGTGGGGCTGATGAAGAGGGCCTCGTCGAAACGCATCATAGCCACATCCACCAAGATGCTGGATATCTATGAGGAGTTTTTCCCGGTGATTTTGCACCTGCCACCTCTAAAGGAGCGAAAAGAGGATTTAAAAGAGCTAAAGAGGCTCTATATGGAGGAGCTAAGAAGCGATTTTGGCATAGAGTTAAAAGAGGATATCTCTCCCGATATCTCCCAAAACGCCATCTCTTTGAAACGGGACATCTATCTAAAGGGTCTGCTCTCTTCAATGAGCGAGGATGATTTGCTCTATTTTATGCAAAGACACCTTGAGCCAAGGCTTGAGGAGGGGTATAAAAAGCTGCTCTATCTTTTTGATGTACCTATCTTAAGAGCCGCCAGAAAAAAATATGGCAGCAATCTGGCCATCTCGAAGGCACTTGAGTTGAACCGGGCCACCGTAACTTCCAAAATCAACAGATACAAAGATTTTATAGAATAAAGGGCAGCTCTATATGGATTCCGTTGTCAAGGGGTGATGCCACGAAGTCGCCCTCCTCCACCCTTACAGGTCCCCCTTTTATGTCTATGGAGATGATTTTATACTTTTTACCCTCTATAACAACCGTCTCTCCCGTATTCATTTTGATGGTTATCTCTATAAGCGGCGCCTTTTTCAGCTGTTTGAATATTCTGTTTAGAAACTGTAAAAAGGTGTTGATGTCTATTTTGAACTCAGGTATCGATACGTCGTAGTTTTTTACGATTTTCGTATCTTCCAGGTTTGTGTTGATGGCTATGTCAAAGAGCGTAAAAATATTCGCCATCTGCAAATTGGAAGAGATATGCCTATATTTTTTGTTGCATACGTTTTTATGAAGCACCAGCCCTATATGGCTGCTGTCGATATACCCCACATTTATGGCGCAAAAACTGGAGTGGCCTATATCCAGCTCTATGAAGGTGATTTTAAATCCGAAGTTTTGCGAGGCGTTGTTTAAAGCCAGATTGAAAAGCTCGTTTTTGTCGGTGCAGGAGAGCACATACTCCCCCTCTTTGTTATACTCTATGACATTGGCGTTCTCGTCGAAGATGATGAACGGGTCCAGGCTGTTTTCAAAAAACTCTTTGTATAGTCCCTCTTTCATACTTTTGTCCACCCGTGAAGTTTCTTTGCCGTAAGATAGGTTCTGTTTTGGGATTTTATCGGGTTTATAGCCACGAAATTGACATCTTCCAAAAGTTTCATATAATCCTCCAAACTCCCCTCTTCCACCTCGAAAACGATATCTCCCGCATTTTTTGTCATTCTATATACCTTTTTGAAAAACTGCTCTTTGTCTTTTAGTTTATCTACTGCGTAGTCGATGAATATGGTGTCATAGTGATATGCCCTTTGGTTGTAGCGCTCTTTTTCCTCCTCAATCAGCCGGGTTTTGGCTTCCAGATTTTTTATCTTCTCAAAAATCTCTTCATCGAACGCCACAATCTCCAGGTAGTGGTCCATCTCCTTGCAAAATCTTGCAAGCTCTTTCGAGTTTCGTTCATCCTCGGCAAACAGATAGACCCGCACCCCCGGAAGTTTTGGAATGATTGTGTAGAGCTCTCTCATCTTCCTCCCCGTTTCGGTTTGTTGTATAGAAATACCCTGCCAACAGGTATATACTCTTTCATAATATTATCATAAGCCGGATTTATAACCACTTTACCCTTTTTTAGCCATCTGCCCTCTTTTATATCGTAAACGTCCCTTTTCAGCTCCAGTGTAAAGGGGGATGCCTCGTGGACCGCCACGATTCCCTTTTCGAAGTAGCGCACGAAACCGCCATCTATCTTTTTTATCTTGGATACCGGTTTTCCCATATCGGTAAAGTATATATCGTCCTTTTCCAGCTCCCTGTTAAAAGGAACCTGGGTATAGGCTATGGCGTCAAAGAGTTTCGCAAAGGCGTAACCGTAATGGATAGCATCTTTGGGCGGTTTGGTTCTGTAGCCCACAATGGTCCACACAAGCTTGGGAGCGGCGTAGTTTAAATAGATGATGTTTTTGACGGCGTAGCTGCTTTTGAGATAGTCCAGATATCTAAGATAGCTGTATGTTGGCATGATGGAGCGGTTGTTTTCGTCTATTGGGTAGTAAAGAGTGGCCGGTATATAGGGGTATGGTTTGCCATCTATAATCGTTTCTCGCTCGATTTTAATCTCGGTTGTAATATAGCTCTCGCTCATATCGTAATCGGTATAGTCCAGCAGCTGGGGGTTTCTAAAAGACTGGTTGGTGACTATCAGTATATCTTTTTGTTTCATCCTTTTTAAAAACTCCCTCAGGCAGTCTTGATAGCGCCTATTTGGGTGCAGTTTTTTGAAATATCCGTATATCGGTTTGAACTGGGGCTCTTTTAAAAACTCCTCGTTGGCCCAGTCGAAAAAGAGTCCATCCAGGCCAAGCTCCTTTATCCGGCTGCTTAGGTAATCGGCCCTTTTTTCCTGCAGAGCAGGGTTACACATATCGTAGTAAAAATCCATCTCTCCCATGATATGCGGCCCAAAGGGGTTTAGCGTAAGGGAGTTTTTATGCAGGTAGACCCATCTGTTGAAACTGCTGGTGCTGTTTTTGTAAAAACCGGCCATCCACTCGTATGCCACCTTCTTTTTAAATCCATCGAGCTTTACCCCATCAAGCTCATCCAGGGGCCCCACCTCGGCAATATCGAATTTTTTGGCCCACTCCAGCGTCTTTATATCCCAGGGGTATGCGGTGGCGTAGGAGAGGGCAAAAAGGTATGTGTTAAGCAGTAGGAAAAATAGAATTTTCATAGCTCTTTTGAGTCCAGTATGATTGTCAAGGGCCCGTCGTTGATGATACCCACCTCCATATAGGCTCCAAATATCCCCGTTTTTACCGACAAATGCTCTTTTAGCCTCTTTACGAACCTCTCATACACCTCTTTAGCCTCATCTGCTCTTTTTGCCTTTGAGAAATCGGGCCTGTTACCCCTTTTGGCATCTGCGGCCAGAGTGAACTGGGATACCACCAAAACCTCACCCTCTATCTCTTTTATGCTTTTGTCGAACCTTCCCCTCTCATCCGGAAAGAGTCTTAAATTCACTATCTTTTTTACCACTTTTTCCAAATCCTCCTCTCTGTCTTGCTCCATAACTCCAAGGAGTATATTGTAGCCCCTGCCGATTTTCGCCACCTCTTTTCCATCCACTCTGACCCAGGATTTTTTTACCCGCTGGATTATTACCCTCATCCGGCTCCTTTTTTTGATATTATATAAAAAAAGGAGGTTCAGATGGTCTTTAACGACAGGTTCGAAGCTGGAGAGATACTGGCCAATATGTTAAAAGAGTATGCCAACGACCCCGATACCGTGGTAATCGCCCTGCCAAGAGGCGGAGTGCCGGTGGCCTATGTGATAGCCAAAAAACTAAATCTTCCCATGGATATATTCTTCGTAAAAAAAATCCCATCTCCTTACAATCCCGAGGCCGCCATCGGGGCCGTGAGCGAGAACGGGCTGGAGTTTATAAATCAGCGGGCGGTGGCTATGCTTAATGTCTCAAGAGAGTATATAGAGGAGCAAAAGAGAAAGATTTTGGAGGGTATCGCCCAAAAAAGAGCCCTTTACAACAAACCCAGAATCTCTGTCAAGGGAAAGAGGGTCATTTTGGTGGATGACGGGGTTGCGACTGGAGCCAGTATGTATCTGGCCGCCCAGGCTTTGAGGCAGGAGGGGGCCAGGGAGATAATCATCGCCGTGCCCGTGGCCCCGCCGGATGCCTTGGCTTTGCTAAAGGAGGTGGCTGACAGGGTCGTGGTGGTGGACGTGCCCGTGGATTTTATGGCCGTAGGGCAGTATTACAGGGATTTTCACCAGTTAAGCGATGAGGAGGTGATGGATTTGTTAAAGGCCTCTTAGGTAGAGGCTAAGAAGCCCCAGGTATTCGTGAAGTGCCAGATAGCTGTTGTAAAGGTTATACATATTCGGCAGGTGGCTCCAAAAGCTGAGGCCCCTCTCCCAGCTTCTAAAGTCCGTTTTTTTGGGCGTTATATAAAAACCGAAATGTCTGAAAATCCGGTAACTTCTTGGCATATGATAGGCTGAGGTAACCAAAATCACCGAGGGGGCTTTTTGTTTCAACAGGGCTTTGGTGTATTTCGCGTTCTCATAAGTATCCCGGCTTTTTCCCTCTATTACGAAACAGCCTCTTTTTGGCTCTTTACACTCTTTGAAAGGGAGATTGAAATTTTTTATCATAATCTCGATGGTAAAACGGGCGTTGCCTCCTTCGTAGCCGCTGTAAATCAGAGGCAGCGACTTTTTATTTGCAAGCAGCAACGCCGTTACAACCCTTTTTACACCCTGGGGGCTAAGCTTCAAGTAGGGGTCTTTGTCCGCCTGTCCCCCTCCCAGAACCACCACGGCCATTGGGTTTACGGGATTTTTATCAAAACTTTTCTCCTCCAGAGGTTTTAGCAGATAGTTGGAAAAAGATGTGCTAAGCAGTAAAAAGAGCAGGGCCGCCACAAACAGGCTCTTTTTGAACCTTTTGGCAAAAAAGGCCGCCGCAAAC
>JAMOUF010000219.1 GCA_027068245.1 Campylobacterales bacterium
ACTTTATTAAAAGGATATAGATGCAAAAAGTGCCTATTGTAGTATTGGATTTTGGGAGCCAGTATACGCAGCTGATTGCAAGGAGGCTCAGAGAGGTGGGGGTTTACTGTGAGATATACCCCTATTTTGAAGATTTGGAAAATATAAAGAGCAAAGAGCCCCAGGGGATAATTTTCAGCGGAGGGCCGGCCAGCGTCTACGACCCGGACGCTCCCAGGGTGGATAAGAGGATATATGATTTGAATATCCCGATTTTGGGCATCTGTTACGGTATGCAGCTGATAGCCACCGATTTTGGGGGAGAGGTGATAAGGGCACTGGAGCATGAGTATGGCAAGGCCAAACTCTATATTGACAAACCATCGCCGCTATTTGAGGGAACGAAAGATGGGCAGGTGGTCTGGATGAGCCATTCGGACAAGGTTGTCAAACTGCCCCAGGGATTTGAGAGAATCGCCCATACCGACAACTCCCCATATGCCGCTATAGCGGACGAGAAAAGAAAGATATACGCGCTGCAGTTCCATCCGGAGGTGAGCCATACCGAGGAGGGGACGAAGATTTTGGAAAACTTCGCCAGACGCATCTGTAACGTAACCTCAAAATGGGATATGGGCCATTTTGCCAAGGAGCAGATAGAGAAGATTAGAAAAGAGGTGGGTGAGGACAAGGTTTTGTGCGCCCTAAGCGGCGGGGTGGACAGCTCCGTGGTAACTGCCCTTTTGTATGAGGCCATAGGGGACAGGCTCATTCCCGTTTTTGTGGATAATGGGCTTTTAAGGGCCGGAGAGCGGGAGAAGGTGGAGCATGTTTTCAAAAATATGCTTCAGGTGCCGCTGGTGGTGATAGATGGAAAAGAGCAGTTTATGGAGGCGCTAAAGGGAGTAACCGACCCTGAGGAGAAGAGAAAAAGAATTGGCCACACATTTATCGAGCTTTTTGAAAAGGAGGCCAGGAAACATAAAGATGTAAAATACCTGGCCCAGGGAACCCTCTATCCGGATGTTATCGAGTCGGTATCGGTAAAGGGGCCCAGCGAGACGATAAAATCGCACCACAATGTGGGTGGGCTGCCGGAGTGGATGAAATTCGAGCTGATAGAGCCTTTAAGAGAGCTTTTCAAAGATGAGGTAAGAAAGCTTGGACTGGAGCTTGGACTGCCAAAAGAGATGGTATACAGACACCCGTTCCCGGGTCCGGGACTTGCCATCCGGATACTTGGAGAGGTGACGCCAGAGTCTTTGGAGCTTGTAAGAAAGGCCGATACCATACTTTTGGAAGAGATTAAAGCCCATGGACTTTACGAGAAGCTGTGGCAGAGCTTTGCGGTACTGCTTAACGTAAAGAGTGTAGGCGTTATGGGTGACAAAAGAACCTACGAAAACACCGTGGCTTTAAGAATCGTGGAGTCCAGCGACGGTATGACGGCCACTTTCGCTCATATACCCCACCATATCCTGGAGCATATCAGCAACCGGATAATCAACGAGGTGGACGGCATCAACAGGGTGGTCTACGATATCACATCCAAGCCGCCGGGCACAATCGAGTGGGAGTGATGGCAGATATCTACATCCTCTCTAATACCAAGGTTACGGGAGCCAAAAAGCTCCCGGTAATCACGCAAAAACCGCTTCCACAACCCATAGATTTCTCTTTATACGACTATCTTCTTTTTACCTCGAAAAACGGCGTTAAAGCGTTGAACTCCTTTACCAATGGGTGGAAAGAGGTGCCCGCTTTGGTGATAGGAAAGGCTACCGGCGATACCGTAACAAGCCTTGGCGGAACCTTATGCTACACCGCATCCTCCTTTTATGGGGAGGACTTTGCCAAAGAGGT
>JAMOUF010000220.1 GCA_027068245.1 Campylobacterales bacterium
TCACCTTTTTTGTTTCTAAACTCCGCCTCTTTCTCCAAAAGCTCCCTCAAAGCCTGAAACCCTCGCCCAGATAGTGTTTTATAACCAGTTCGTTACGCGCCACCTCCTCGCTGCTCCCTTGCGCCAGTATCTGGCCGTCTTTTAGTACATAGGCCCTGTCGCAGACTTTGAGCGTCTCACGAACGTTATGGTCCGTTATAAGGATGCCTATACCGCTGTTTTTCAACTCCTCTATGATTTTTTGGATATCCGTAACCGCTATCGGGTCCACGCCCGCAAAAGGTTCGTCCAGCAGCAAAAACTTGGGCTCTATAACCAAAGCCCTGGCTATCTCGCATCTTCTTCTCTCCCCACCGCTCAGCTCTTTTCCAAGGTGGTGTCTGATGGGCTCAATGTTGAAAAGCTCCAAAAGCTCCTCCACCACCCTCCTTCTTTGCTCCTCGCTCTTTATCCTGGCCTCGGCCGCCACATAGAGGTTATCCTCCACGGTAAGCTCTTTGAATACGCTGGCCTCCTGGGGCAGGTATCCTATGCCTATGTGTGCCTTTTGATGCAGCGGCAATGCGGTGATATCCTTTCCATCCAGGTAGACCTTCCCTTCTGTAGGCGAAATGAGGCCGCATATCATATAAAAAGTCGTGGTTTTGCCAGCCCCGTTTGGTCCCAAAAGGCCCACCACCTCGCCGCTTTCAACCTCCAGGCTCACTCCTTTTACTATCTCTTTGTCTTTGATTCTTTTTTTCAGGTTTTTAGCCTCGAGTCTATGCATCTTCCATCCTGTATACTCTTTTGTCACCTTCAGGCTCTATCTCAATTTTCATATAGTCCAGCCCCATCGCTTTCAACATCTTCTCAAGCTCCTCATCGGCCCACTCGATAAAGTGGTATCCATCTTTGAAAAGCTCCTCAAAAAGCCCAAGCTCCATGAACTTTCCAAATCCTGCGTTATAGAGGTCGTAGTGATATATATCCCCACCATATACCTGCTGGATGGAAAAGGTGGGCGAGGTCACATCCTCATCTTTTGCAAAAGCCTTGACAAGCGTGGTTTTGCCACTCCCCAACGGGCCTTTTAAAAGCACCACTCTTTTGCCGCTTCTTTTTATAAGCTCCACTATCTTATCAAGTTCATCCTCTTTTAACCTAAGCTCCATTGAAACTCCTGGAGCACTCTATAATCTCCTGCAACTTCTTGTAGGCTCTCCCGCTATCTATCGCCTCTTTCGCCATAGCGATACCCTCTTGAAAGCTGTTTGCCTTTTTATCTACAAAAAGTGCCGCGGCGGCGTTTAGAAGGACCATATCTCTCTTTGGTCCCACTATGTCGCCTTTTAGTATCCCTTCTGTTATTGCGGCGTTGGTTTTGGCGTCACCCCCTTCTATCGCACTTTTTGGGGCAAACTCCATCCCAAAATCTTTGGGCGAGATGATAAAACGGCCTATGCACCTCTCATCGACCATGGCGCAGTGGGTGGGAGCAGATACGCTTATCTCATCCATACCATCATCGCTGCTTAAAACAAGCGCTCTTTTTACGCCAAGCTCGCGCAAAGCCGCCGCGATTTTTTTTATAAAACCCGGATGAAATACTCCCATCAAAAATTTCCGGGCTCCTGCGGGGTTTGTCAAAGGCCCAAGGATATTAAAGATGGTTCTGTGGGGGATACTCTGTCTGATTGGCATTATGTGTTTCATAGCCGGATGGTGGTTTTTGGCAAAGATAAAACAAAATCCGCTCTTTTCAAGCATCTGCACCTGCTGCTGGGGGTTTAAGTCCAGGTTTATGCCAAGCGCTTCGAGCATATCGGCACTTCCGCTTTTGCTGGTGACGCTTCTGTTG
>JAMOUF010000221.1 GCA_027068245.1 Campylobacterales bacterium
CCAAAAGACAGAAGGTATCAGGACTGCCCGATACCGCCTCAACACCACTACTAAGGAGGAGATCATGAGAGCGTTCACACTGGCGGCCCTGCTCGCGGCCGCCCTTTTGGCAGACGAATTCACCAAGGCCGATCTGGAGCGATGGCAAAAGGAATACGAAGTCGTGGTCAAGGAGGGGAGAAAACTCTTCACCTCCCCCGCTCTGGGTTCCAACGACGTCACGTGCAACCAGTGTCACCCCAACGCCACCAATACCCACCCCGAAACCTATCCGAAGTTTCAAAAGCAGCTGGGCAAAGTGGCGACGATGGCCCAGATGATCAACTGGTGCATCCAAAACCCGCTCAAGGGCAAGCCTTTGGCGCTGGATAGCAAAGAGATGACGGCGATTATCGCCTACATAACCGAGGAGCGCCGGGGTGTGGCGTTCGAGCCTGGAAAACATTAAAAAGAAGACAAAATGGCACGAAAAGGGATAAGTATCATCAAAGGTATCGAAGTCGAAGAGGTGATAAAGCTGCTCAACAGAGCCTACGCAGATGAGTGGGTGGCATATTACCAATATTTTATAGAGGCAAAAGTTGTCAAAGGGATTATGAAAGATGCTGCGGTAGCCGAGCTAAACCAGCACGCAGCAGATGAGCTAAGACACGCAACGATGGTGGCGGACCGTATTATGCAGCTTGGTGGAACACCTGTTTTGCATCCTAAAAAGTGGTTTGAAATGGCAAACTGTGCTTATGAAGAGCCGACAAACCCGGATGTGCTCGCCATTTTGGAGCAGGCGATCAAAGGCGAGCAGTGCGCGATCGAAGTCTACAGCAGTTTAGCTGAGCTGACTTGGGGAAAAGATATTGTCACATACAATATTGCAAGCCAAATACTGGCGGATGAGGTGGAGCACGAAGAGGATCTGCAAGCGCTTTACGGGGATATTCAAGAGTTCATCGATCAGTTCAAAGGGAATAGATAAAAAAATTCTTCTTTTAGCGGCCGCAGTTGCGGCCTTTGCAAAAAAAAGAGCCTCCTTGCTCCCTCCCCCAGGCCACAAGCTACTTTTGCAAATATAGAGTTTGACTAAATAGAAAATATCACTTTTGAAAAAGCAGCAACAAAAAGTATTATAGCCTCTATTTTCATATCCGGATAAAGAAGTGCAATAAGCAGGGCCAATAACATAACGCCAAAGGATAATATTACCGGTCTTAGCTCCTTTTTTGCCTCCTTTTTGAACCACTCCAGCTGGGCAGGTGACATCTCAACCTGCAAGCTTCCCTCGCTCGCCAATTTTATGGTGTCTTTAAAATCCCTTATCACATAGGGGCTCTCTTTTATCTCATCTATTATCATCTCCAAAACCGAATCTTTGTATCCCAAAGCCCTTGGGATATTTTTTTGCAAAATTGGTAAAATATCCTTTACGCCGTTGAAATTGGGTATGTATGTGGTGCCAAGGCCTTCTATAATGGCGCTTACCCTTAAGATATATATCGCTTCTTGAGGCAGTTTAAAGGGCAGCTCCCGCATAGATTCCAGTATCTCGAAAGCCAGCTTTTGCATATCCACCGCACTTAAACTCTCATCGCTGAAAATCTCGAACATCTCCTCCACAAACTCGGCCAACAGTGCTTTTGGAGCCTCATAGGCTATGACACCAAGCCTTTTTGCCGCGCTTATATAGAGCTCGAAATCCCTCTCATGAGCCGATTTTATCATCTCGATTATCGCGATTCTCGTATCGTTTGGTATCTGCTTCACCATTCCAAAATCCAGCAGCACCAGTTTGCCCTCACTGTTTATTAGAAGGTTTCCAGGATGTGGGTCGGCGTGAAAAAGTCC
>JAMOUF010000222.1 GCA_027068245.1 Campylobacterales bacterium
AGCGTCTTTTTTTCCAAAGAGTAGCGGTAGTTTCTGCTTAATATTATATGCTTTTTATCTTCGATTTCGGCGGAAATCTTCTCTATGCGAAGCTGCAGCTCCTTTAGGTGGAAAGGTTTTTTGATATAGTCCTTGCATCCCAGCTCAAAACCTTTTTGTATATCTTCTATGTCGGTAAGGGCCGAGATGAAGATGGTAGGGGTGTAGCGGTTCTTTTTGTGAAGGTTGTCTATCAGCGTAAATCCGTCGATTTGGGGCACGTTTATATCCAAAATCAGCAGGTCGAAAGACTCCTCTTGCAAAATCTCCACCGCCTCGCCGCCGCTGTAGCATTTTTTGACGCAGTGCCCCACCCGTTTCAAAAAGGTCTCTATGCTGTCGCAAAGTATCGTCTCATCCTCAAGCAGAAATATTTTCATCTAAAACCTGTATATAAAGATATTGTAACCCAGTTTGGATTTGAGCTCTATTTCACATCCGTTTTTTTCGCATATCTGTTTCACCAGTGCCAGCCCCAGTCCAAATCCGCCTTTCGCCCTGTCCTCACGGTAATACTCGTTGAAAACTCCCTCTTTGTTCCTGATTTTATCCGATTTGGTGGCGATTTTGAACTCCAGAGGGCTCTTTTTGTCAAGATGTATATATATAGTGCTGCCTTTGTATGCGTATTTTATGGCGTTTGAGATATTGTTGTCAATGATTCTTTGCAGCTCTATTGGATTGAAGTGGAGCTTTAGACCATCTTTTATCCTATATCTTATCTTAAGCCTGTTCGAGCTTGCTATCTCTTTGAAAAACTCTATCCTGCTTTTCAAAAAGGCGCTGAAATCTATCGGCTCTTTTTTGTACTCTATCCTGTCTTTTTTTATAAGGTAGCTAAGGTCGTTATAGATGTTGTGTATGATTTTTACGCCGGATTCTATGTTTGTCAGCTCTTTTTTTTGAAAGCCGTCCAGTTTCAGCAGGTCGATGTTGGTTAGGATGATGCTTAGGGGCGTGTTAATCTCATGTATGGCCGTCTTTATGAAACGGTCCTGGTTTTTTAACAGCTCCTCCGCGAACTCCTTGGATTCGCTCAGCTTTTTAGTCTTTTGTATCACTTTTTGCTCCAGGGTCCTGTTTAGCTCCTTTAGTCTGTTGGTGCGCTCTTTGATGATTTTTATCATCTTGTTGGCATATCCGGCAATCTCCTTGAACTCCTTGAAAACGATGTCGTCCGTGTATATATAGATATTTCTGTCGGCCGCCTCGCCGAATCTGTATCTGATTTTGGCGAGGGAGTTTTCTATGATATTGGAGATATACTTCAAAATTATCAGCGTGATGGAGAAGAGGATAAAAGAGAGGGTTATGATGTTTATGATGTATTTTATCATTTTGTCTTTATGTGCCTGCTGTCTTTGTTTGGTGATGGAGGCGATATCGTCCAGGTATACTCCGCTTCCAACCATCCAGCCAAAGGGCTCGAAGGCTTTGGCGTATGAGAGTTTGGGAGATATTTCGTGGGTGGTGGGCTTGTTCCAAAAGTAGCTTACATATCCGCCGCCCGGCTGTTTTGAGACCTCTATCAGCTCTTTTATCGGTCTTTTTTGCAAAATGGTCAGATTTAGCAGATTTTTACCCTTGTTCTCTTTCAAGATAGGGTCGGCGATACAGGTGCCGTTGAAATCGTAGATGAAAATATATCCGCTTCCATCTCTTTTGTCCCTCATATACTCTATAGCGTCTATTATCTCTTTTTTCAGCTGGGGCAGGGCTTTTTGGGAGGATTTGAGTTTATAGTCCATAAAGGATATGGCTTTTAGGGTCTCCTTTTTTATCCGGCTCTTTTGTTTGTCTATATATTCCTTTTTAAACTTGCCAATCTCTCTTTGAAACTCCTGATACTCCTCGTAAACTATCAAGGCGGTAAATAAAAATACGAAAAGGGTCAGGGTGGATAGTATAAAGATTTTAATCTTTATAAAACTGACCCTTTTTAGGAAGTTCATCTCTTAAAAACTCTGTCTATATCCTTCAAATCGCTTAAAAAGTCCTTTTTGTCCCAGTATCCCACTATCTTTTTCACTATTTTTCCATCGGGGCTCAGCACATATATTGTCGGGACATATCTGCTGTAGAGTTTTTTGGGATAGTTTCGTTTCTCCCTCGTCAGCATCAGGGGAATGAAGTTTTCTTCTATCTTTTTTTCAATTTCGCTATCTTTGAGCGTCGTGTTTTTCATAAGCTCGCACCATCTGCAGGGAGGCTCCTTTCGTTGCATAAATACAAAAACCGGCCTGTTGGTCCGTTTTGCCTCCGCCAAAGCCTCCTCATAGCTTTTATGCCACTCTATCGACGCAAAGAGCGAATATACAAGCATTGTCACAAGCACAGCCGTTTTTTTCATCCAGACTCCTTTTGGGAAATTTTACTATAATTGGACTATCTTTTACAAAGGCCGGCGTTATGATATATGAAAACAGCTATATCTATATAGAGAAAGAGGACTCTACCATACCGTGGTTGAAGATATTTGCGAAAGAGGGCTGCAAAGAGATGAGCCAGTGCGACCCAAAGACGAAAGAGGCCATCTGGCTGGCGCTCGATATCATCGAGAGGCAGCTAATAGACTATTACAATCCAATAAAGATAAACATCGCATCTTTTGGCAACTACCATCCAGAAGTCCATTGGCATATTATGGCGAGATTCGAGGATGACAGCCACTATCCGGAACCTATGTGGGGTAAAAGGCAAAGAGATGGAAAAGATTATACAGAGGATTTCGATATCTTTTTAAAAAGGGTGAAAGCGGCTTTGGAAGAGGGGTTTGCTTTGATATAATTTTGCCAGATGAAAAAAGGAGAGATTATGCCGTTCGTTGAATTTACGCTAACAGAAGAGGGACTTGAGAGACAAAAAGAGCTTGTTTTGAAAACCTTGAGAGAGAACCAGAAGAAGATAGAAGAGCTTTTGGCTATAGAAAATAAAACTTACGACAACTTCGTCAGACCGCTGCAGTTGATGGAGGAGAAGCTGGGATTTTATTTCAGTCCCATAGCCCATCTAAACTATGTGAAAAACTCTCCAAAGACGGAGAAGATTTACAATGAGCTGTTGCCGCCTCTTACGGCCTACAATACGGAACTGACGCAAAACGAGGAGATTTATACGGCTTTGAAAAAGATAGAGTCCGAGCCTTTGGAGGGTGAGAGAAAAAAGGTGGTGGAGAACTTTATAAAAGATTTCGAGCTAAACGGCGTGGGTCTGGATAGTGAAAAAAAAGAGGAGTTGAAAGATATAAACATAAGGCTCAACGAACTTGGCAGCTCCTTTGCCCAAAACCTGCTAAAAGCCACCGACGCCTTCGAGATGGTAGTAGGCGAGGATGATGTAAAAGAGATGCCAAAAAGCGACAAGGAGGCCGCCTTTATAGGAGATGGCAGATACCGTTTTACGCTGAAACAGCCAAGTTACGTTGCCTATATGAGTTACGGCAACAACCGGCAAAAAAGGGAGGAGCTATACAGGGCCTATGTGACCAGGGCGCCGGAAAACGAGGAGCTTATAGAGAAGATTTTACATCTAAGGTATAAAAAGGCCAAAATTTTGGGTTTTGACAATTACGCCCAGCTCAGTCTTGAGACTAAAATGGCCCTAAATCCCCGACAGGTTGTGGAATTTTTGGAAGAGCTGGCAAACAAGAGCCGGCCCCAGGGGAAAAGGGAGTTTGAGGAGTTGAGCCGTTTTGCCAAAAACAGCGGGTTTGAGGATGAGCTGCAAGCATACGACATCGCTTACTTCTCCCAAAAACTCAAAGAGAGAAAATACAGCGTAAAAGATGAGGATTATAAGCCCTATTTCGAGAAAAACTCCGTTGTGGAGGGGCTTTTTGGATTTTTGAAAAAGCTTTTCAAGATAGAAGCCAAAGAGGTGGATACGCCCGTTTGGGATGAGAGCGTAAAGTGCTATGAGCTTACACTGCCAAACAGGCTTGTTGGCAGGGTCTATATGGATTTGGAGTCCAGAGAGGGGAAAAGGGGAGGTGCCTGGATGGATGAGTGGATTACCCACCATCTGGATGAGAGGGGCGAGAGAATCTACCCTATCGCTTTTATCGTGGCGAACTTCGCCCCTGCCACACAAAAAAGTCCCTCGCTTCTAAGGCATGACGATGTGGTAACTCTGTTTCACGAGATGGGACACGCCCTGCACCATCTGTTAAGCGAGGTAAAAGAGCCCTCCATCAGTGGGATAGCCGGTGTGGAGTGGGACGCGGTGGAGTTTCCCAGCCAGTTTTTGGAAAATTTCGCTTACGAGGCCAAAGTGCTGAAGGAGTTTGCAAGGCACTATCTTACCAAAAAGGTGCTTCCAGAGGAGATGATAGAGAGGCTTAAAAGGGCCAAAAATTTCCAAAGCGCTCTTGCGATGCTAAGACAGCTGGAGTTCGGGCTTTTCGATATGAAGATACATATGGAGTACCCGGTGGATGTGCAGAAGGTTTTGGATGAGATAAGAGAGAAGGTCTCTGTTATAAAACCCCCAAAATACAACAAGTTCCAGTGGAGTTTCTCGCATATCTTCGCAGGGGGTTATGCCGCCGGGTATTACAGCTACAAGTGGGCCGAGGTTTTAAGCGCGGACGCCTACTTTATGTTTGTGGATAACGGTATCTACAACGATGAGATAGCCGAGAGCTATCTGCAGGAGATTTTATGCAAAGGGGGCAGCAGGCCGGCTATGGAGAGTTTCAAAGCCTTCGCCAAAAGAGAGCCCAACAGCGATGCGCTGCTTAAACTCTGCGGGATTGGGTAGAGAGAAGCTGGGAATATATTCCGTTTAGTGCGGAGTTTTGCGGCAATCTCTTCGCCGCATATCCAAGCAGGTTTTCCAGCTCGCTTCTATCTCCTCTTTTCAAATCGAGTTGCAGGCTGGTTTTGGAAGAGGGGGGTGATTTTTGCAGGATTTCCACCGCTTTGTCCAAATCTTTTTGCGTTATCTCCACCCCCTCTTTTTTCGCTACCAGTGCAAGCTCTTTTAATATATCTTTAAATTCATTGATATATTTTTTTGCAACAGTTCCAAAATCCGCACCGTAATAGCTGGTAAGTGCGGCGGTGGCCGCGATAAAGAGATACTTTTGCCAAATGGCCCTATCTATGTTTTCGCCAAACTTCACCCCTATTTGGGAGGATTTGAAAATCTTTTCAATCTCCCTCTCATCCGTTACAACCACAGCCCCTTTGCTTTTTAGCTCTATTACGCTCTCTTTTCTGTTGGATATAACATATACGGCCCCTTTTAAAACGGTGCCGTTTTTAAAAATCTCTTTCAATATTCTGTAAGGCTCGATACCGTTTAAAAGCGGGTAGATTTTTGTATTTTTATCCGTATGGTTTAAAAGCTTTTTTGCATACTCTTCCAGCTGATAGCTTTTTGTGGCGAATACCACCAGGTCGTATATACCCTTTGGCTCTTTTACGATTTTTACGCCGCTTTTGTAAACTTTTCCACTCTCTTTGATATAAAGCTCACTCAACGATTTTGACAGAAGCTCCACTGCGCCGTGGGCGGATGAGAGTTTGTGGGCTATATAGCCGCCTACGCCACCTCCTCCCACCACCAAAATTCTATCCATTTATCCTCTCTTTCAAAACCCTTTTCAACACTTTTCCCGTTGCGTTTTTTGGAAGCTCTTTTATAAAATAGACCGATTTTGGGATTTTGAAGTTCGCCAGATGCTCTTTTAAAAAGCGCTTTACCTCCACCTCGCTAAGCTTCGCCCCATCTTCAAGCTCTATATAGGCCACCGGAACCTCTCCGCTCTTTTCATCCTTTATCCCTATGACCGCCGCCGCTTTTATAAGTGGATGGGTGAGTAAAATCTCCTCTATCTCCCTTGGGTATATGTTTATGCCTTTGGAGATTATCAAATCTTTTTTCCTGTCTACGATAAATATGAATCCCTCCTCGTCCATATAACCCAAATCACCGGTTTTGAGCCAGCCGTTGACGATAGTCTGGGCCGTAGCTTCCGGTCTGTTTAGATATCCTTGCATCACGTTGTCGCCTTTGACGATTATCTCGCCAATCTCACCCGTTTTAAGCTCTACCATATCCTCGTCCACTATCTTTACCCTGACACCCGGTATTGCCGGGCCTACGGATTTGGGTTTCTGTTTTTTTGGCAGGTTCACGGCAACCACCGGACTGGCTTCGCTTAGACCGTACCCTTCCAGCAAGACGCCCTTTTTGAACTTTTTCCTGAATCTCTTCAGCGTCTCTTCCGGCAGCGCGGCCGCACCGCTTACATAGTATTTGACCTTGTTGAACCAGTGAAAATACCAGGGAAGCTTGGCCTTGGAAAGGGCGTTGTATACATCGGGAACTCCCACAAATATCGTCACCCGTTTTAAAAGAGTCTGTTTTATGATGTTGGAAAATGGCATAATCGAGCGGATTATCACCACGGCGCTGCCAAAATAGAGCGGCATCAAGATGGTAACGGTAAGCGTGAAAGAGTGAAACATGGGCAGATAGACGATAAACCTGTCTTTTGGGGTGATTTTTAGAAGCTTCTCTATCCCTAAGATATTTGAAAATATGTTTCTGTAACTAAGCATCGCCCCTTTTGGCTTTCCGGTGGTTCCGGATGTGTATATGATGGTTGCTATGTCGTCTATATCCACCGGCTGGGTAATCTTTTCGTGGGATTCGAGGTTCGCCAAAATCTCGCTGAAGGCTATGTTGTTCTCGTCCAGTCCGTTGTATTCGCCCTCCCATATGATTTTTTTCACCCCTGTTTTGGCGAAGATGTTTTGCAGCTCTTTGGAGTATTTCGCGCTCGCCACCAAAAATTTGGCCTCGCAGTCGTTAAGGATATATACTATTTCGTCCTCTTTTAGAAAGTTGTTTATGGGAACGGGTACCGCGCCAAGTTTCTGTGCGGCCAGAAAGGCTATGATAAACTCCAGGGAGTTAGCCATAACAAGGCCGATACGCTCCCCTTTGTGCAGACCCAGAAACTCCAAAAATCTGGCAAAGGTATCCACTTTCAAAAGCATTCTGGAGAAGTTTATCTTTTTGTCGTCTATGAAGTAGGCCGTGGCTTTGGGCCTGTTTTGGGCATGCTCTCTTAAGACCTCGTAAAATGTGTTGTATCCGTACTCAAACATATCAATACCTGTATGTCAGGCCGATATTTAGCAGATGGGCGCCACCCTCGCTGAATCGTCCGGCTATACC
>JAMOUF010000223.1 GCA_027068245.1 Campylobacterales bacterium
ATGCAAGTGGAGCTTAGATATATTCACCTTGAAGATGTGCCAAAGATTTTTAAAAAGCTCCAGAGCGTTGGAATTACTACCTATCAAACAGGCATCGATAACATACGAAACATCGTTACCGACCCGCTTGATGAGTTGGCATTTGATAGTCTTATAAAAAGCTATCCGCTAATACTGGCTCTTCAAGAGCTCTTTTTGAAAAAAAATGAGTGGATTGGCTCACTGCCAAGAAAGTTCAACACCGCAATAACTGGCTCCATAGCCAACAGATGCAACGCTTACGGGCACGACGCCTCTTTTGTTTTGGCGGTAAAAGATGGGGTATATGGGTTCAATGTCTATCTTGGAGGAAAGGTTGGAAAAATCGCTCAAGATGCCAATATCTTTTTAAGAGTTGATGAGGTGGTGCCATTTTATGAAAATCTTTTAAATCTATACAAAGAGTATGGCTTTAGGGATAACAGAAACAAAAATAGGCTCTACTTTTTGATTGAAGCCGTGGGAATGGAGGTCTTTAGAGGGGCTTTAGAGGAGTTTGGAAAAACAACTTATAAAACAGCGGGAGAGACTTTGTGCAAGATGGAGCACTTTGAGCCAAATATGGGGAAAGTGCAGCTAAGAGATGGCGGTTTTGCCCTGCACGCAGTGGTGCCTGGCGGAATTTTTAGTGGCAGCGATATGATAGAGGCAGCCACTATTGCCAGTGAAAATGGTGGAGAGGTTAGAATAAGCGTAGAGCAAAATATCTATATAACCAATATCTTTCAAAGCAAAATAGATGAGGTCTTACAGACAAGACTTTTTCAAAAATATAAAAATATCCACTCACCATTTTTCAACAACCTCATAGCCTGTGCCGGGAAAAACGAGTGTAGTTTTGGAGTAATCGCCAATAAACCAGACGCCATAGAGATGAGTGAGTACCTAACCAAAGAAGTTGAAGGAATCAAAAAGGTCTCTATGCACTGGAGCGGCTGTGTGAAGGGGTGTGGAATTCACGAGTGGGCGGATATCGGTTTTGTAGGAGCAAAGACAAAAGTAGATGGTAAAACGGTTGAGGCGGTAGATATTTTGATGGGAGGAAGTTTTTACAAGGCAAAGGAGGCAAGAACCATCATAAAAGCCTATCCGCTAAATAGTGCTAAAGAGGTGGTAAAAGAGATTTTAATGGAGTGCAAGGAGCTTGGGTTTAAAAAGTTTGAGGAGTTTCACACTGAGGTTTTATCCGGCTTCTCATCTGGAGCAATCGCCTTTTTGATGGAGTTTAACGATTTAGTTAAAAAAGAGGGCTTGGAGTACAGGTTTAGTTTCAAACACCACAAACCAATTGGCAGATTTGAGCCGCTTGAGATTTTTGACTTTGGCCTGGATATTTACAAACACCTAACAGCCGATAAAGCCTATTTGGAAGTGCATAACTTCCAGCCAATATCCGGAAAACCGGAACATCCAAAAAAGCTAAACCCAGGCTTGCCGGATAAGATAGCCGATATAGTCTATAAAATGGTGGCTCCAAAAGATAGATATCAGGTCTTTAGCGAGATTTTAAAAGATATCAGAGCTTAAATTCTTGCTCTATCTCTTTAGCCAGGCTCTCTCCTTTTAAGGTAAGGTCGCCGTTGGCTATATAGCCGCTGTTTTTTAGCTCTTTAAGGCGTCTTTTGCCCTCTTTCAAAGTAAACACCCTGGCGTTTTCCAGCATCATTAAAACGTCTTTTAGATTCTCATCCGCCTTTTTCTTCAAAACAGCCAGCAGTAAAACCCTGTCGTTAATATCCATATTAATTCCTTTAAAAGTCTAAAAAAGATATAATATCCAAAATTTTTTATAG
>JAMOUF010000224.1 GCA_027068245.1 Campylobacterales bacterium
GGGCAGGTGTCTGGTAAACGAGATATACTCCACCAAAGATGACAAAACCTATGCGCTGGACGATGTTTTCAGTGCCCTTGGCACCTTCAACAGCAGTGAGGTCATAGTCACCTTCGATACCGATGTGGAAGAGGAATTTATAATAACTTATCTGGAGCTGAAAAATTTTCACAAAAACGGTCAAAGAGTCAAAATCACATATCAAAACGAGCTTTTTAAGAGGGTCTTCGACATTAACTCCTTTTTAACTCCCATAGAGTATCTGGATTTGGAGAGATATCCATTTGCCAGCGAGGCGTTGGCGATACTGCTTGACTTTATCATCGAGCACGACCCGGTTATCATGGAAAAACTTCAAAAACCGGAGTTTTTGGCGAACAAGAAGTTCTTATACCTTGGCAACAACCCTCTGGAGCAGCTCGATATCATCAGCAGAAACAGCGAGGATATGACGCTTTTGAAGCTTATAGACTTTACCTCCACGCCCATTGGCAAGAGAGTTTTGAAAGAGAGGCTGTTGAACCCGATAATCCAAAAAGAGGAGCTGGTGAGGCGGTATGAGCTGGTGGAGAGTTTTTTGGAGGATTTTGGTTACTTTGAAGCGCTTTTGAAAGAGGTTTACGACATAGAGCGAATATTCAGAAGGATTAAGCTGCAAAAACTCCACCCTTACGAGATAAACTATCTTCACAGCTCCCTTTTCGCTATTTTGAAGATATTGGAAAAAAGAGATTTCGATATTGAGGTTGGGGATATAGCCGCCTTTAAAGAGGAGCTGGAGAGGATATACAATCTGGAGCAAAGCGGCAGATACCGGATAGACCAGATAAGCTCGAATATTTTTCAGCCGGGATTTGACAGTCGTGTAGACAGATTCGTAGAGGAGATAGGGGAGATACACTCCAAACTTTCTTTAATAAAGTCCCATATAGACTCCTTTTTGGAAAAAGAGGGTGCCGAAATCGGTTATTTGGAGAGTGAAGGGTTCTATATAGGAATCACGAAAGCCAGGTTTCAGCAGATACAGAAAGCTTTGAGGCAGAGCGTCGTTCAAGTGGGAGGAGAAAATCTCTTTTTAAACGACTTTCATTACAAAATACTTAAAAACAGCGTCAAAATAAGTTCCACATATATAGAGGAGCTCTCCAACAGATATATCGCCGCATATACAAAACTCATAGACAGGGTAAAAAAGAGCCATATCGATGTGCTCTCCTCTTTGGAGAAGAGATACTCTTTGCTGCTGGAAAAGATTATCCACTTCATAGGCGATATAGATGTTGCCGTAAGCGGTGCCAAGTGTGCTAGGAAATTCAATTACACCAGGCCACGGATTGTGGATGAGGAGGTTTTGGAGTTTGTGGCTCTAAGGCATCCTTTGATAGAGTCGCGGGAGGATAACGGCATATATATCCCAAACGACATATTTTTTGGCAAAAAGGAGTATACCTCACATTCCCACATAACCCTGGAGGGCAGGATGGAGTGTCGTGGGGTTTTGTTGTACGGGATAAATTCCAGCGGCAAAAGCTCCCTGATGAAGAGCGTGGGTATGGCTGTGGTTATGGCGCAGGCCGGGTTTTTTGTACCGGCGGCTTCGATGAGGTTTTCTCTAAGGGAGAGGCTTTTTACCAGAATAGTCTCCAAAGACAATCTATACAAAGGCCTCTCGACCTTTGCAGTGGAGATGCTGGAGCTAAAAAACATCTTCAACAGAGCCACACCAAAATCTCTGGTTTTGGGTGACGAGATAAGCCACGGCACGGAGACCGATTCCGCTTTGGCGATTGTTGGCTCATCAATTATAAAACTT
>JAMOUF010000225.1 GCA_027068245.1 Campylobacterales bacterium
GCGCTTTGGGATACCGCATACTTGAACACGGCGGGCGATATTTTCAACACACCGCTCTTTTGCGGCAGCAGTAGGAACTTTACCCGTTTTATCAGATAGTCCCCCCGCTCCTCCAGATATTTGTTCGTGCTTTTAAGCTCTTTTACCCAGAAACCTTCAAATTTCGGCGGAATAAAGTCGTAATTTATGATATTGAGCCCCCTTTTAATCTTAAGCTCCATATCCAAAATCACGGGCTCGCCCACATAAGCTTCCTTCTTGTCGGCTTTCAATTTGAAAGTTACATAACTGTCCTTGCTGGGTCCCTTTTTTACCGTCAGCTTTATAGGCTCGCTTTTGTACTCCTTTCCGTCTATCATTACCGCTATGGGCTTTATGGTGGTGTTCCTGTCCGGATAGAATGAGAGTGAGAGGGCTTTGTTGACTACCATGTCCCCGTTTTGAACGGTGACAGATTCACTCAGACTTCTGCCGGCTACCTTGAAACCGCCCAAAGTCTGGATATCGGGCAGCTCTATGTCGCTGCCTTTGGCTTTTATGACCAACCTGGCCTCCTCGCCCAGATTGACGGGGTTCTTTTCCAGATATACCTCCAGGGAGGAGGCAAAAACCGTTAAAAAAAGTATTACGAGACTACCAAGGATTTTCATTCTTTCCCTCTTCTTTTGATTTTTTCACCTTTACCGGCGACCGGTACAGAAGTGTTCTTACAGGCTCTTTTTTGAGCTGTTTTAGCCATTTTTTCTCCTCCCTGGAGCTTATGGGGGAGTTTTTTGGCTCCTTTCGCTCTTTGGAGGGGCTCTTTTTACCGTTTTTGCCGTTCTTGTCGCTCTTTTTTTTCTGCTTATTGGAACTCTTTTTCTTCTTTTTACCTCTATCTTTTTTACGCTCTTTTTTTGATTTCTTTTTCTTCTGCTGCTCCTTTTGCCTCTTTTTCTCCTTCATCTTCTTGGCAAGTTCCAGGTTGTATCTGGTATCGGCATCCTCTTTGATTTTCAAAGCCTTCTCATACATCTCTATGGCCTTGTCGAAATCTTTCAACTTGAAATATGTGTTTCCAAGGTTATGAAGCTTTCTAAATTCCAGCTCCCTGTTGGCAGTTTGGACCTTGGAGTAGTATTTTAGCGCCTCTTTGTATCTCTTCGCTTTATATAACGCATTTGCCAAATCGTAATAGGCCCCCCGTTCATAAGCCTCTTTTGCATTTTTGATATATTTAAAATCGACGATAGAGGCTTTCACCCCATAGGGGAGGAAAAAGAGCAAAAAGAGAAACGAGAACCTTCTGCCTCCTATATCGAAAAATGCCAGAAACAGAAAAAGAAGCGCCAAAGCCAGAGGATATGGATAGAGCTCTTTTTTATCCACTATTCTCTCTACTTTTTTGCCGGTCTGAAAACCTCTGATATTTTTCAAAAGCTCTTTTATATCCTCGTTTGAGAGCGTCGCTTTTACAAAAGTCCCTCCAGTAGCCTGGGCCAGTCTTTTTATCTGCTCATTCAGCCTCACGATGACGATGTTGCCCTTTTCATCCTTCAAAAATCCACTCTCCCCCTCCAACGGTGCCCCTTTCTGCGTCGCAACCGCCAGGATATGGACTTTGAACCCCTCTTTTTTGGCAAACTCTATCTCATCTTTAAAATCTCTTTTATCACCTCCGTCGGTTACGAGAAGTATATTTTTCTCTTTTGCGTCCCCAAAAAGCAATTTGGCGCTCATAAGGGCTGAGAGAATATTGGTTCCTTGCATAGAGAGCACTTTGGTATCGAGATGTTTCAGCAGATAGAGCAAAGACTCTTTATCAG
>JAMOUF010000226.1 GCA_027068245.1 Campylobacterales bacterium
TGGTCTTTATCAGTATCTCCTCGTAGGTCTTTTTGTAAAGCTCAACGTCTCCTACGGCCAAAGCCCCCATGGTCTCCCCGTGATAGCTGTTATTAAGGGATACGAAATAGGGCCTGGTCTCGTTTCGGTTTTTATAGTAGTGAAAGGCCATCTTCAACGCCACTTCAACGGCGCTGCTGCCATTATCGGCGTAAAAACACCTCTCCATATCCGTCAAAGCCACAAGCCTCTCGCTAAGCCTCACTATCTGTTCGTGTGTGAAACCGGCGAAAATCACATGTTCGAGCTCCTTTAGCTGCCTTTGTATCTGTGAATTTATGTATTCGTTGGAGTGTCCGAAGAGATTTACCCACCAGCTGCTTATGGCGTCGATATAGCGGTTTCCCTCAAAATCATACAGATATACCCCTTTGGCCTTTTTTACAGGAATTATGGGAATGGACTCATGGTCTTTCATCTGGGTGCAGGGATGCCATATGATACTTAAATCCCTCGCCATAAGCTCGGCGTTTGTCATTTACCTTCCTTTAAAGAGTTTTTTTATAAAATACTCCAATAATTATACGAAGGAAAGCTTATGATTAGCTGGATGCAAAAACATAGAAAATATCTTGTGATAACAATCTGGATAAGCACCATCGCCTTTGTGGGCGCCGGTTTTGTGGGCTGGGGAGCCTATAAGTTCGGCCAAAACGCAAACGCCATAGCAAAGGTTGGCGATACGGAGATCTCCATAAAAGAGTTTCAAAAAAGATACTCCAGACTATACAACTACTACAACAAGGTCCTAAACGGAAAACTGGACCAGCAAAAAGCCAAAGAGGCGGGACTGGATAAAATAGCCCTCAACGAACTTATCAAAGAGGCCCTTTTGATAAATTACGCCAAAGAGCACGGACTTATCGTCACGGACGAGGAGGTAGCACAGGCCATAGCAGCCATGGAGGCCTTTCATGACAAAACAGGAGCCTTTAGCAAAGAGGTCTATCTAAACGTTTTGAAAAGTAACCGTATGAAACCGGCGGATTTTGAAGAGAGCATTAGAAAAGAGCTGCTTATCGCCAAGGTAAAAGAGGCTCTGGCACCAAGACTGTTTGATCTTGAAAGAGATACCGTTGGCTCATCTCTTTTTATAGGCGACAAACTCAAATACCTGATTTTAAGCGATGAGAATATCACCGTAGATCATAACGAAAGCGCTTTAAGGGAGTATTATGAAAAAAACAGGCAAAACTACCTTAGCGACACAAAATACAAAATCGCCCTCATAGAGGTCAAACCCGATTTTAACCAAGAGGTGAATGAGAAAGAACTTTTGGAATTTTACAAAAAAAACAGATTGAATTACAAAGACAGCGAGGGTAAAATTCTCACTTTTAAAGAGGCTAAAGATATGGTTAAAAAGGACTATATCCTAAAAAGCGGGAAAAAAGAGGCTCTTAAAACCTATATCGCTTTTAAAAAAGGCAAGATCGGGGCCCAAAAGGAGCTCTCATTGACACAAGCGGAGCATCCGCAGATTCCTGATGAGCTTTTTTCCCGGCTTGAGAGTGCTCAATCCGGTAAGATCTTCAAACCCATAAAGGCTGGTGAGAGTTACCTGATAGTTAAAATGGTTGAGAAAACTCCTCCAACACCTTTGGAGTTTCAAGAGGCCCGTGCAGTGGTGGAGAAGGAGTTTTTACAAAAGAGAAGAAGAGATCTTTTGCTGCAAAAGGCAAAAAGTATGGTTAATAACTTCCAGGGCAAGGTTACTCCAGGATTTATAACCAGAGACGACGTTGACAAGATAGAGGGGCTTGACAGCTTTAAGGCGGCTAAATTTCTAAAAGAGCTTTTTATCTCAAAAGAGCCAAAAGGTTATATCTTTGTTGATGAAAACCGGGTTGTATTGTATAATGTATTGGACCAGAAGCTGAAAATGGAAGAAAAAATAGATAAAAACAGAGACCTGATTACCGATAATGCGGCTAAGCTCAAGGCCAAACTGCAAAGTGACGGGGTCATAAACAGGCTTGAGAAAATTTATAAAATTACAATTTATAAAGGACTGTAATTGTCTAAAAACATTTTAGCCATAGATATAGGATCCACCAAAGTCTGCGCCGTGGTAGCCAAGAAAGAGGGAGATGAGATAAGCATACTCGGCAGCGGTATAAAAAGATCCCAGGGACTTAAAAAAGGGATCATCACCAACATAGAGCTGGCCGCAAAATCGATAAAAAACGCTTACCATACCGCTTCAAGAGTGGCTGGAACCTCACCAAACAGGGCCGTCGTCTCCATATCCGGAGCATATGTAAAAAGCGTCAACAGCAGCGGAATCGTAAATATCCCCAACAAAGAGATCTCCGTGGATGAGATAAACAGAGTGCTACAGACGGCTCTTTATAACGCCAACATCCCTCACGAATATGAAGTAATCCACGTTCTACCATATAAATTCAAAGTAGACGAGCAGGACTATATAGAAGATCCTTTGGGAATGAACGCCAACAGGCTCGAAGCGGAGGTCCATATAGTAACGGCCCAAAAGTCCAGCATATACAACCTCAAAAAGGCCGTAAAGCAGGCTGGTATAGAGATAGAGAACATCGTTTTGACAGGTTACGCCTCCTCCATAGCCGTATTAAACGAGGATGAAAAAGAGCTTGGAGCAGGCGTTATCGATATGGGTGGCAGCACCTGCAACCTTGTCATACACTATGGAAACTCCATCATCTACGACGACTTTTTGGGTGTTGGCTCCATGCATATCACCAACGACCTCTCCATCGCCCTGCATACGCCCCTTTCCACCGCTGAAGAAATTAAGGTTTATTACGGTAATCTTTTAGAAGCCAGTAACGAGCATATAGAGATACCCGTTATAGGAGACGAGAGCAAGACTCAGCAGATCTCACTTGAGATTGTATATAACGTTATCTATGCAAGAGTGGAAGAGACTCTTATGATACTGGCAAAATCCATTGAAAAAAGCGGTCTGAAAGACCAGATTGGCGCCGGGGTGATACTGACTGGCGGTATGACGAAACTCAAAGGCATAAGGGAGATAGCTTCCGTTATATTTGACAATATGCCTGTAAGGATAGGAAAGCCAAAAAGGCTGGAGGGATTTTTCGAGGAGCTGGATGATCCGGCATTCTCCACCGCGGTGGGCCTGGTTCTTTACGGAGCCGGCGAGAACGCTTTGTATGAGATAGATTCCAACAAGCGGCTCAGAACTAAAACGGCGGAGGATTTTTCCGATAGTAGCGTAGATATAGCTGAGGAAAAAGAGCCCAAAGAGAACCAGGAGCTTGAAATTTTGGAAGAGCTGACGGAGATGAGGACGTTCGAGGAGAACAGCAGCTCTTTCAAAGAGAAAGTATCAAAATTGACAAGATGGTTGACACAACTTTTTTAATCACTCTAAAAAGGACTGGGAATGAATGACGCATTTAATATAGAAGAGGTAAAAAAAATAACCGGAGCGAATATAAAGGCCGTAGGCGTGGGCGGCGGCGGCGGCAATATGATAGCACATATGATTGAAGAAAATATTGACGGAATAGAACTTATCGTCGCCAACACGGACTCTCAGGCACTATCATCATCCAAAGCCCATGTAAAGATTCAGCTGGGAGAAAAACTTACCAGAGGACTTGGAGCCGGGATGCAGCCGGGTATTGGCAAAGAGGCGGCGCTGGAGAGTTACGATACTATAAAAGAGAAATTGGACGGCGCAGATATCGTCTTTATTTCCGCCGGAATGGGAGGCGGAACGGGAACCGGTGCCGCACCCATCATAGCCCAGGCGGCAAAAGAGGTGGGAGCCCTTACCATATCCGTAGTAACCAAGCCTTTCAAGTTCGAGGGTAGAAAAAGGGCCCGGCTTGCCGAAGAGGGTATAAACGAGCTTAAAAAAGAGAGTGATTCCATCGTCGTCATTCCAAACGACAAACTTCTCTCCATAGTCGACAGAAAACTTGGTATAAGAAACAGCTTCAAAATAGTGGACGACGTTCTCTCCAGAGCAGTAGGCGGCATAAGCGGGGTGATACTATCATATGGGGAAAACGATATAAACCTGGATTTTGCTGACGTTAAGACGGTGATGAGCCACAGAGGGCTTGCATTGATGGGCGTGGGTGAGGCGATAGGCGAAAACAGTGCGTACGAGGCCATAAAAAGCGCCATAGAGTCACCGCTGCTCGACAATATATCCATAAACGGCGCCATGGGCGTTCTGGTTCACTTTACCATCCATCCGGACTACCCGCTTATCGATATTGGCGAGGCTATGGACGTGGTGTTTGAGAGTGCGGACGAGGACGCACATGTGATATTTGGAACCACTACCAACGAAAACATGGCCCCCGATCAGGTAAAGATCACGCTGATTGCCACAGGTTTCGAGCATCAAGAGGAGAACAACGAACCTATAAAGATGACGAAGCAGGCGATCGCAGAAAACCTTAAAGTAAGAAAAAAGGTGAGCGGCGGATATGAGGATAGTGAAGATATCCTTGATACCCCAACCTTCATTAGAAATAACTGGGACTAAAACAGTCCCTACCTTATGACCTTTATCGGGCCGTCGCTGCGCCCCTCCAAAAACTGTCTAACATATGGGTTTTTGGTGTTTTTGAACTCCTCTTTCTCTCCATACTCTATAATCCGTCCATCATATAACATGGCGAAGTAGTCACCGGCTTTGAAACTCTCTTTTATATCGTGGCTGATTAGCACCGAGGTCACTCCAAGCTCACGCTGCATCGTTCTTATAAGCTTTGTGATAAGGTCGCTAGTAATAGGGTCCAGGCCGCTGGTGGGTTCGTCGTAAAGGATGATTTTGGGGTCGAGTATGGTGGCTCTGGCAAGCCCCACCCTCTTTCTCATCCCACCACTAAGCTCATCCGGATAGAGGTGTAAAACCTCCTCTGGGTTCAGTGCCACCATCCTAAGCCGCGCCTCTACCTTCTTTCTGATCTCCTCTTCACTCAAGTTGGTATGCTCTCTTAAAGGAAAAGCCACGTTCTCATACACGTTCATACTGTCAAATAGCGCACCGCTTTGAAAAAGATAGCCGATTTTCTTTCTCATTCTCATCACAGTCTCCTCATCGGCTCTGGCCATATCCACGTCCTCCACCCAGACCTCGCCCTCGTCCGGCACCAAAAGCCTTACTATATGTTTTATGATAGTGGATTTTCCCCCGCCTGAGAGCCCAAGGATTACCGTGGTTTTACCCGTAACCACATTCAGGTTCACGCCCTTTAAAACCTGTTTTTTGCCAAAACTCTTCTTTAAATTTATTATCCGGATAATATAATCATAATCCAATTTCAGCCTTTCATGATAAGATACAGCCTTCTTGCCAGAAGCATCGCCAAAGATAGTGCCAACAACATAAAATCAAGTTCGCTCGCCTTGTGTAGCGCTTGAAAACGGCTGTCATCCAACACGCTCTCTCCCAGCTTTTGATACTCAATAATGGCCTTAGTATAATATAAAGTAAATAAAAATATCATCAAAACGGCAGTTGCGGCGGAAGGAATCACGATTTTGTCCCTGTCAAACAGCTTATATGAGTAGGATTCTCTTATTATGATGATTAGGGCAACCACATTCAGCACATAGGAGGCCCGCCTGAAAATCTCCGTCATCACAACTCCCATCTGAAAATGGCTGATATCGGCTCCACTTATCATATCGGTATGAAAAACTACCGGTGCGACTATGGCGCCAAGCGTTAAAACAAGTCCCAAAGCCATACCCAAAATCATCAGGTATACAATGTCGAAATATTTGATATATCTATTCAAAATCACTCCTTTTTAGCTATAAAACCCCGGTCCAATCCGGACAAATCTTTGTAAAACCTGTTATCATAGTCTTTTAACAAAGGCTCAAGCCTCGCTTTTTGGTCATAGCCCATCTCACAGGCCAAAACCTTGACCCGGCTCTTTTTAAAAATCTTTATAATCTCTCTTAGCGTCTCATCCCCCTCCTCTCCGCCAAAAAGCGCCTCATGTGGCTCGAAATCCCTGACGACTCGCTCCAGCTCAAAATCCTTTTTTATATAGGGCGGATTCGAGACTATCACATCGAAATCATCTCTTAGCCCTTCCAAAAAGGAGGTATTTACAAGCTCTATATCCACCCCGTGCTTTTGGGCGTTTTTTTTGGCGATATCCAAAGCTTTGCGGCTTATGTCGGTAGCGGTTATGGCAAGATTTGGAAACTTCTTTTTCAATATTATCGACACTATACCGCTGCCTACGCCAATCTCGGCTACTTTCTCATCCCCTTTGAGCTCCTTTGAGAGCTCATCTATCAAAAGCTCCGTCTCAGGTCTTGGTATCAAGGCGCCGTAATCTATGAAAAAATCTTCACTGTAAAAAGATACTCTTTTTACGATATACTCCAGCGGCTCCCCTGTGGCCCTTCTTTTTACCATCTGGAAAAATTCCTTCTCCTTAAAAGTGTTTTTTGGATTTAGATGCAAAAAGAGCCTCTCTTTACCAAGTGCGTGGGCCAGCAGCAGCTCCGCCTCCAGTCTTGGCCTGCAAACGCTCTTTTCAAGCATCTTCACGGCCGCCTTCAAAGCCTCATCAATCCTCAATGTTGACGCACCTGCCCTTCATAGCCTCATCCGCCTCGCTGCTCTCTTCAAACCCCAGCGCCTTTAGTCTCTCCAAAATTGGCGGATGGGAGTAGTAGAAGAATATATAAAGGGGATGTGAGAGAGGAAAGTGGCTGTTCTCCTCCACCAGTTTCAATAGAGCGTTTCTAAGGTTCGCCCTGCCCGCAAGCTCACTGCCGTATCTGTCCGCCGCAAATTCGTTTCTTCTGCTGACGAAATTTATAAGCGGCATAAAGAAGAAGAAAAATACCGGACTTAAAAGCAAAAACATAACGATTTTGCTGTAAGGCGCCTGGGGCGGGATACCCACGGCTATATAGAGCTGCTGGGGCAGATTGGCGAAAATATAGAAAAGTGCGAAGAACATAACTCCAAGCATTGCGATGTTTTTATAGATATCTTTATGTTTGAAATGTCCCAGCTCATGCCCCAAAACC